>NZ_JBNCAR010000011.1:0-101181 GCF_051280715.1 Thauera sp. AutoDN2
CGAGGGGATCGGGGCCGGCGGCTGCGGTGGGCGGTGCCGGGTGCTCGCCCTGGTAGCGAGGCCGGTGGTGGTCGGGGTGGTTCTCCAGGTGCTCGGCGGTCTGGTCGGGTGCGCGAGGGCGGCGCGCGGATCGGGCGGCGGTGCAGCTCGGCGGGCGGATTGTCGGCAGTGAGGCGAGCGGATCGGGGCCGGCGGGTGCGGTGGGCGGTGTCGGGTGCTCGCCCTGGTAGTGAGGCCGGCGGTGTCCGGGTGGTGCTCCAGGTGCTCGGCGGCCGGGGCGGATGCGCGAGGCCGGCGCGCGGATCGGGCGGCGGTGCAGCCCAGCGGGCGTGGTCGGCAGAGGGGCGAGCGGATCGGGGCCGGCGGTATCCGCGTGGTGCTCCAGGTGCTCGGCGGTCGGGTCGGTTGTGCAGCTCTGGGCTTGTTGATGCTTGTTGATTTGTGGTTATAATAACCATAACAAACCCCGTGGGCGATCAATGACAAGTCAAGAGGCCATTAGGATGATTCAGGCGGACGGCTGGTTTCTGGTCGGCGTCCGTGGAAGTCATCACCAGTTCAAGCACCCTACCAAGCCGGGTCGCGTGACGATCACGCATCCGCGCAAAGACCTTCCCCCAGGCACCTTGAACAGTATCCGCAAGCAAGCCGGCCTCAAGTGATCCAGGCCGACAGCGTTCAGACAGGAGAACCCCATGCTCTACCCTATTGCGATCGAACCCGGTGATGACTTGCGCGCTTTCGGCGTCGTCGTGCCGGACATTCCCGGCTGCTTCTCTGCAGGCGATACGCTTGACGAGGCCATCGCCAACGCGCGCGAGGCGATTGATTTTCATCTGGATGGCCTCGCTGAAGACAATGCGGAGATTCCCGTCGCCAGCAGCTTCGCCAAGCATCAAGCCAATCCGGAATACGCCGGCTGGATTTGGGCGGTGGTCGAGGTCGACGTGACGCGGTACTTGGGTAAGGCAGAGAAGATCAACATCACGTTGCCGGCATCGCTCATCCGTCGCATTGACGAGTTCGTTTCGCGTCATCCCGAGTACCGCAGCAGAAGCGGCTTTCTCGCCCAAAGCGCGCTTGACCGGATCACGCACGCATCCTGAGTTGCGCGCCCTAGTATCCCGCAGCGGGCGTTTTCGGACGCCACCAGACCGCACCGCGCCGAAGGGCGCGGGGACCCCCTGCGCGCGCTCGTTCCCCCGCCGCGCCCCCGCGCTTCGTGTGCAAAAATACAACACTTGTTGCGGAAACTCACCGCCTTTTGAGTCTTTGTGCTTGACGTGTTATCCACAGTTCTTTTTTGACTGCGGTCTGTTGCAGGTCGGTTGCATTACCGGCTGAAGGAGGCGCAAGGGGAGGCGGGCGGACGCTTCCAGCCTGCCAGGGTGGCGATATCTCAGCGATCAGGCTGGCAATCATCCGTGTGACCTTCCCACAGGCGCGGCACTCCGCGCGAATTTCGCGCGCGGTCGCGATCAGGGCGCGCGTTGTTCGAGTTAGCTGCACTTCTCCGTCACAGCATTGACTCGGTAAGCGGTCTGCAGCACGCACACGGCGGTAGTTGAACAGGTCGCCCGCGTTGATCGGCGCGAAGTCGCGATCCTCGTAGGGCGAAATTTCGGCCAGGAAAGACGCGCCGCAAAGCGGGTTGCTGCAGGCGACCACGGCGCGGCGTTGCCGCGCCGGTTCGGACCATCGCTCGGTGTGGCTCTTGAACATCTCCCCGCAGTGCGGACAGCGTAGGCCAAACATTGCGGCGTTCTCGATCAGAGGGGCTTGGCCTGGAGCGCGCGCAGCGCGGCGCTTGCCTCTTCCAGTTCGGCAATTCTGCGGCGCATGGCTGCCGCCATCGTGCCGTGTTTGTTGTCCCCAAACTCGCCTCGCTTGAACTTCTCGATGCGCTGCGCCCCAAATGGCGACACGTGGGTTTTCTGCTCCAGGTCGCGTTCTTCTCGGGTGTAGATGGGCACGCCCATGTCCGCGTAATAGCGCACGATTTCCCAGGCGTGCTTGCGGTCGACTTCGGTGCTCACCTTCGCAATCTTGCGATACTGGCTGAGAAGGTTTTCCACGTCGTGCTTGGCGTCGAGTGCGCCGGGGTCGCCAAGCGCCTCGGTCCATTCCACCTTGCCATCCACAAGAGACTTAGCCTTTCTCGGCCCAAGGGGCATGCGGCCCTCTGCGTTGTTGCGGAAATACTCGCCGGCCGCGCACGCGTCGCGGATTTTCGTCAGGTGTTGTTCGATCTCGAAAATCTGGGTGCGGGGATCAGCGAGGCTGGCTTTGTGGTGCTCGATGCCTTGCTCGATGGCCTCAAGAACCAGACGGCGGCCGATCTCGCGCAGCTTCCGCCACTCTTCGGCCAGTGTTTCGGCTTCGTGCTGAAGATGGGCCTTGAGTGCCGGAAGCTCTTCGGCGGTGATGTCGAACTCGCACGCGTGAGACATGATGCGGCGCTCTTCTTCGTCCAGGCGGCGGCGCTCCGCGTCGGTCAGCTCGGATTTGCCCCGTGTCCAGGCTGCGATGACGGCTGCCGCTCGCGCCTTGGCGACATCTTCGGCCGCTGCTTGTGCGGCCTCGATCTGCGCGGCCGCCTGGATGGACTTGGTAGCCGCCTTGTCGTGCTTGGCTTGCCGCTTGCGCAACGCATCCAGCGCCACAATGAATTCGCTCAGATTGGAAAGGCCGGGGGCATCCTGGTGTTCGGTGCGCTCTGCAGTTGCTTGCATGGCTTGGTCTCCTGTGGTGGGTCGATCAGCAGTCGGTCAGAAGGGTGCCGGCTGCGTCGGGCTTGATGCTGCCGGCGGCGTTGCTCAGGTTGGCGATGGTCAGGCGGCTGTCGCGCATCGTCGTTGCGGTGGTGCCGGGACGGGCATTCGTGCGCAGCGCAATCGCGGCGCGCACTTCCGCGGCTCGGCCTTCCAGGTCGGAAAGCTCGCGTTGCAGCTCGGGCAGGGTGGCGTTATGGGGGTCCATTTCAGGCTCCTGTGGGTGGCGGTGGGGTGGGTGGTGCTGCGGATGGGCCACCCCTGCCCGCTTGCGCGGCATCCGGAATGGCCTGTTCGCCTGCCCACGGCAAGGCGGCCGGGGCTTCGGGCGTACAGTTGTTGACACGAGTCCAAGCTCCGCCGGCTGCGCCGGCTGCGCGGCCTTCGGCCTTGCCGGGGGTGCGCCAGGTCGCGCTCCGCGGGTGCGCGCTGGTTTCGCGCAAGCCGTCACGCTCGCGCGTGCTGCGGGTGGTCCAGCGGAATCGGCGGGACAAGATCGCCACGCCGGTTTCGGCGTCGCACACACCGAAAATCGCGGGGGCGGACGCCTCGCCGTATTGGTTGGTTGCGGGTGAGGTCTCGCCCGTGTCGGGATCAAGCCTGAATCCTTCGGGGGTGCGTGCGAGCGTGACGGCAAGGTCTTTGCGCGCGACAGTCGGTCCCCCTTGCACTTCCAGGTAACGCGCCCAGTTGCCCGCGTCGGCAGCGCTTCGCGCGGCCTTGATGACTTCGGGGTGGTCGTCGCTCGGCTCGATTCGGCGCAGCTCACGCCAAGGCGTAACGGGTGCTCCGCCGATCTGCTGGAACTGCCGCAGGCCATGTGCTGCGGCCCATGCCTTGACACGTTCGGCTGCACTGCGGCCGCTGTTACCGTAGTGGTCGCCGTCTTCGATGTGTTCGCCGTCGATGGCCTTGGAGACGTATTTGGCGATGTAGCCCGCGGCGGTCCCGCGGGTGTAGTCGATGGCGACGAACTTCACCCGGTTCTTGCGTGCGCCGGCCTCGTCGGGGTCGTGCTGCTCCAGGAAGTAGCGGGCGATGATGTCGCGCAGCGTGCTCTCCTGGTCCGGCGGGACGAACAGCAGCAAATGCCAGTGCGGGCAGCCGTCGTGATGCGGCTCGGCTACGCGGAAACCAAAGGGGCGGATGTGGCGGCGGTGCAGGGCTGCTCGGCACTTTGCCCATGCGGTGACAAGGTGATGCTGCGCTTCGCGAGGCGTTGATCCATCGTGCTTTGGGTTGGTGCGGCCGTTCTCGAGCACGGCATGAAACCGGCTGGGGCAGGTGATCGTGATGAACACTGCGGCATAGTCCAGGCTTCGCGCGAGGCTTTCAAAGCCGGACATGCGCGTCATCAGCTCGGCATGCTTGATCTTCGGGTTAGATACCGACGTGGCGGCAAGATCGGCCACGGTGGCTAAGAATCCGTGCTGATTCTCAAGCTCAATGCTTTCCAGCGTCAGGGCATTGCGGCGAGTCTGTGCGCGGCGGCGCTTAACGGTTTCGTCGCTGCAGTAGCACTGCCGATTGCGATGGACGAGGCCCAGCTCGATGGCGATCTCTTCAACCAGCGCGCCCTGCGCGCGGCGTACTTTCCGCCTCCACCAACCCTCGTCTGTCATGCGGCGGATTGCGGGCATGTCGGCGATGTTCTCGGCAGGCGGGATGATGCCGCGCGCTAGGCAGCGTTGCGCCATGCGAGATCGCAGCGTGCCGGAGTCGTGGCTGCGGGCGGCAAGCGCCCATGTTGCCTTCGCTTCGGCGGCGGCGATCTCACGGATATCGGCGTCGGTGGCGGTCGGGTCGATCCATGCATCAGCGGCGCGCTTGGTGACGCGGGCCAGCATGATGTTGGCGTTGCGCAATGCCTCGGACTGGCGACCCGTGCCGGCCGGGATCGCCAGCGCGTGGGCATAGTCGGCGACGAAGCGCTTGCGGATGGGGTCGGCAAAGCCGCGCGGCAGCGGCGCGACCTTAAGTTCCAGGAAGACGGCGGCGTCGTGGTCAAGCATCCGCTTTGCCCTCGGACAACAGCAGCTTGGCGCGGTCGGCGGCGCGTGCCAGCGCGCAGCGGATGGCCGTCTGCGCTGTTGGCTCCACCATCTGCCAGTCGAGGCAGGCCACTCGGCGCGAGTCGGTCGGCCCCAGTCCTGCAGCCCTTGCCCAGAACAGGCGCTCGCGGCGCTGCATGTCGTGGTTCCAGGCTCGCCCAAGTGGCGAGCGCTCGCCCCCGGCGGCTGCGCGCAAGCGCTCCAGGTGGGCGGCGATCTGGTCGCGCGTGGGCAAGGTGGCAGGTTGCTGCATCGCCGTGACGACTCAGGCGCGGGCGATCACGTCAGGCCACAAGACGCGGCGGTTTGCAAGCTTCAGCGGGCGCACGCCGAAGTAGTGCCCCGTCTTGCTCAGTCGGACGCGCAGACTTTGCGCCTTGATGCCGTGGCGGGCGGCGAACTCCGCCGTTGTCAGCGTGAAGGCGGCGGCGTCGGTGGTGGGGAGGGCGGGTGCTTCAGGGGTGGGGCAGGTGGTTTGCATGTTCGTCGCCTGTTGGTGATGGCGAGAACATCTTCGGTGGACGGAAAGTGGACGGTCAAATCCGTCCACTTCCGTCCACTTATCCGTCCACCTGAACCCAGCAATGGCGCGGCTTTCAGAGGCGCGGTGGACGGAAAGTGGACGGATAGGTGGACGGCCGTCCACCCATCCGTCCACCTCAGGCGGGCTTACTTCACCGTCTTTGTGCTTGGCTCAGGAGGGCTCCCCACGGCCGCTTGGCGTTGGCGTCCCGCCTCTTGATTCGGTCCCGAAGGGTAGAGCGCGGGATGCGGTACTTTTCCGCCACCTGCCGCGCCGCTTCGTTCTTGCCAGAGCCTCCGGCAAGCAGGGCATCGTATTCGCGCAGGGCTTCGTCCCTGGTGTCGCTCGGAGCGGTGGCGGGCGCTGCGTTCTCGTCCGGCGCCTGCCCGGACGCTGCCTTTGGGCGGCGGCCTATCCGCTTTGGCGCCTCAAGGTCGGGGGGCGCCTCTTTCGCGGGCACGTTCGGAACTTGGTCTGAAGGTGGCGCCAGCTCGCCGGCCAGCTCGGTAACTTGCTCTGGAATTGGCGCTGACTCCCCGGCCAGCTCGCGCACCGGGTTCAGCCCGATGGCCTGCACCAGCGCGCGCGCATCGGCCAGGGTTGTGGTCAGGGCTTGCGGCGGGCGGATCGCCTCGATGTCGTTGCACCAAGCGAGCACCGCGGGGTCGTCGTTGTAGGCGACGGGAATGCCAGTGACGGCACGGACGGGTAGCGCTCCCGTCCGGATTCGGTCCTTGACGATCTGCAGCGCGCTGCGGTGGTTGCGGCTGATCGCTTCCGCTAGCTCGTGCGCGTCGGGATGAAACGGCAGGTCGTGCGGGTAGTCGTTGGCCGTGACTTCCGCGGCGATCAGCGACACCAGAGACAAGACCGCGCAGTCCCCGCGCTTGTCGGCGAGAAATTCGTACTGCATGTCCACAGGTGGCGCCTCTCTGGTCCGCAGCATTCTCCATGCAAGTGCGCGGATGTTTTCGCGGTGATTGGCTATGGCCAATGAAAGCGCCCGGCGGCCCTCTTGTCGAATCTCTTCAACGGCCTGATCCGTGACGGTGCCTGCCGTCTTCAGATCGGCGATCTTCCGCCACGCCTCTACGTCTGGGGCTCTCAGAAACTCATAGGGGTTGCGGTAGCCGCCAAGCGGGGCGGGCTTCGGTGGATTGGTGTTTTCCATGCGGGGCGCTCCATCGCGGTCCTTCGTTTGGGTGCCGCGCCGGCCAGGTGAAGGAGCACCCGGTTTTCCCCCCGTCGAGGTAGGCGCGGCATGCTCGGTCAGGCGTGCGCCGGGTGGTTCCGGTCTGCCTTGGTGACGGCCAGTCGCAGGCCGGTGGCGCTGAGCACGGCAAGAAGCGTCTTCAGGGTGGGGTTTCCTTTGCCGCTGAGGCTCTTGTAGAGGCTCTCGCGGGGAAGCCCGGCACGCTCGGCGATCGCGGCCATGCCTTGCGCTTCCGCGATGTGTCGCAGCGCCTGCAGGAACGCTTCTTGCCCTCCAGGCTCGTCGATGGCGGCGAGGCTTTCGGCTAGATACTCGTCTGCAAAGCCGGGATCGTCGCGCAGCAGTTCAACGACGGTTTCATCATGGGGTCTGGATGCTTTCGTCATCGCGTGTTTCTCCTTTTCCAGTCCTTCAGGTAGGCCGTGGCGGTTTCTATGTCGGCGTGTTGTCGTCGCTTGTCACCACCGATCAGCAGCAGCACGACGGTCTTTCCGGTCTTGGCGTAATAGACCCGGTAGCCCGGACCGTGATCGATCCGAAGTTCCCATACGCTGCCCTCCAGCGGCTTGCAGTCCCCGAAGTTGCCCGCGCTCATGCGTGCGAGGCGGGCAACGATTCTGGCGCGCGCCGTGCGATCTGCCAGGGCGGACAGCCATTCCTTGAGGGGGATGCGGCCGTCCTCGGTCTCGTAGTCGCGTAGCTCGATCATTGATGTAGATTATAGATTACAAAAAGGCGATGGCGTTCACGTTGTCGAGTGCACGGCGACGGGCGTTGCTTGCCTCTCGTTGGGCTGCTCGATGCCGGCCTGTTCCAGAATCCATGCTTCGATCTTGGTGTGCCACATGCGCAGGAGGTCTAGCGGGCGGACGCGGTAGTGCTTTTCTGCGGTCGCGCTGGGCTTGTGACCCATGATCTGCGCGACGATCCCGGCGGGCGTCTCGGTCCATTCGGCCAGACTGCCGAAGCTGCGGCGTAGGCCGTGTAGCGTGAGGTGGTCGATACCGGCGGCGGTGCAGGCGCGCTTATGCGTCGTGCCGGGATTTACACGCTTGCCTGATGGCGAGCGAGTCGAAGGAAAAACCCAGGGCGATGACTTCGGGCTGGTGCGGCTGCGGGTGCGCGGCTCGGGGGTGAGTGCGACCACGTTGCTTGGGCGTTCGTTGATGGCTTTCAGCGACAGCAGCAGCTCGCGAACGTAGGGCGTCAAAGGGATGGTGCGTTCGCCTTCCACCTTGTCTCGAATAGTCATGCTGTTCCATACAAGATCCACGTCTTCCCACTTGAGGCCAGCCAGCTCACCAGATCGCGCACCGGTCAGCAGCAGCGCCTGGAAGTAGGCAGCGGCGATGGGATTGCGTACCGCGCGAACCGCTGCGAACCATACGGGTAATTGCTCGCGCAGCAGGGCGTCTTGACGGGCCTTCTTCTTCGGCAGCTCTTGCCGCACCGCGCGTGAGTCGCACGCTCCTGGCTGCACCATGTCCTTGTAGTCCGGGTGTTCGGCGCACCAGTTGAGAAACGTTCGCAGGATGGCGAAGGCAAAGCGGGCCCGCGTCGGGCGGATCGTGGCTTCGGTCTTCAACCATGCTTGCACCGTTGCTGCGTCGATCTGTTGCAGCGGGCGCGCGAGGATGGGGCGCAGGATGCCGGGAATGGTCTCGCCTTGCCTGCCATACCGGCGCGGCTCTCCGCCGGCCTGTGCGGCCTGCTCATGCTGTAGGGCGTAAGTTTCGCTCCACTGATGCCGGCGGCTGGCGATATACTCCGCCCACGCTTCAAGGGCGGGGGCTTGACGCGCTCGGGTGCGTTCGTTCTTCTCCGCCGTTTCGGCGATTATTTCGCGCTGCACTTCGCGCGGATCGTGTCCCTGGTCGATCAGCATTTGCAGCCGGCGCGCTTCGCGCCGCGCGTCGTCGATGCCCCAGGCGCGCACGTCGCCGATTGTGGTCCGGATGGTGCGACCGTCCTTCAGCTTGGCTTGAAAGATGAACGCCTTGGTGCTCTTGGTTGCGCGTACTCCGAGTCCTGGTGTTTTCGTATCGCGGAGAAAAGCCTGTGCCTTCTCGTCGGGGCAGGCAAATTTGAAGATGCCGTGCGCAGTGAGGTTGACGCGGGTCATGGTCTGCTCCTGAGCGTGTACCCGATGTGTACGCGGTTTTCGTGCTGTATAGATCAACAAAAATATACAACGAGAATCGCGTAAGTTGTTGCTTTATGTGGAGTTATTGATGTTTTTCTTGCTGGTTGTAGTCGTCAATTAACGCCGATCAACATCAGGAAAATCGCGTTTCAGCAGAATCATGGACCTCATCGATGTCTCGCAAAACGAACCGGCCACTGCGCCCGCCCTTGAAGAAGAAGTCTGAAGCGATCGAGGTTCTCGATCGCGACCCCCGTGCGCCGCGCACGGACCGCCAGGAGGTGCACGCTGCCCGCGATACGGGCGAGTGGTCCGAGGACGGCGTGCCGTCCCGCCGGCGCGACGCCCGTGGGGGCGGACGGTCGCAGGATGCGCCGAGCGCGCCGCGACCCGCTCAGGCCAGGGGGCAGGGCGGCAGGACCGGAGGGCGCGGTGCGCCGCCCGATCCGGTCGAGCCCGAGCGCCTGCAGAAGGTTCTGGCTCAGGCGGGCGTTGCCTCGCGCCGCGAGATCGAGGAATGGGTGGTCGCGGGTCGGATCACGGTCAATGGCGAGCCGGCTGCGCTTGGCCAGAAGATTGGTCCGGGGGACCGCGTGAAGGTCAATGGCCGACTGGTGCCGCTGCGCTTCAACCAGCGTTCGCCCCGGGTTCTGATCTATCACAAACCGGAGGGCGAGATCGTCTCGCGCGAGGACCCCGAAGGGCGCCCGACCGTGTTCGAGCGCCTCCCGCTGCTGCGCAAGGGGCGCTGGCTGGCGGTGGGGCGGCTGGATTTCAATACGTCCGGGCTGCTGCTGTTCACGAATGACGGCGAACTTGCCAACAAGCTGATGCATCCGCGTTACGCGCTCGAGCGCGAATACGCCGTACGGGTGCTCGGTGCCTTGAGCGAGGAGCAGGCGAAGTCCCTGATCGACGGGATTCAGCTCGAGGATGGTCCAGCAAAGTTCAATGTGCTGCGTGACGAGGGCGGAGAGGGCGCGAACCACTGGTACAGGGTGACGATTTCGGAAGGGCGTAACCGTGAAGTGCGGCGCATGTTCGAAGCCGTGGGCCTCACCGTGAGCCGGCTCATGCGCGTGCGCTACGGGAGCGTAGAGTTGCCTGCGCGCCTCAAGCGCGGCATGTGGATGGAGATGCCCGAGGCCGAGGCCTGCGCGCTCGCGGGTCTGCCACCGCCGCAGCAGAGCCGGCAGCGGGACGAGCGCGCGAAGCGCCCGGTCAAGATGCATCGCACGCAGGTGCGTGCCCCCTCGAAGCCGCGCTGAACCCGCGCAGCGGCGGCGCGAGGCCGCAGAGCCCGTCCCACGCGAGGCGTGGTCGCTACGGCAGCTTCGGCTGCCGGTGGCGCACCATGCTTTGCGTGTTTGCTCGTGCACGTCCTTTCGCTGTATACTCTCGCGGCTTTGATGGATGGCTTCCTGTTTGCGCCCTCTTGCCGCGCGACAGCTTCTGTATGCCATCCGGTTGTGCCAGCGGTTTTTTCCGGCAGGAGCAATGGTTTGATGGGCGTTTCGCCCATTTTTTATTTGTGGCGCCAGCAGGGCGCGGCATGAGGGACGGACGGAATACATGCGTGCAGATGTCGAGCAGCTGATCGAACAGGTGGTGACGGGGCTGGGGTATGAACTCGTGGATGTCGAGTTCTCGCCCAAAGGCCGGTTGCTGCGCGTGTTCCTCGACGTCGAGCGCGGGATCACCGTGGATGACTGCGCCACGGTGAGCAATCAGCTGCAGCACGTGTTCGAGGTCGAGAACGTCGATTACGACCGCCTCGAGGTGTCGTCGCCGGGGCTGGATCGCCCGCTGAAGAAACTGGCCGACTTCGAACGTTTTGCCGGCGAGCAGGCCCAGGTGCGCCTTTCCCTGCCGATCGGCAACCAACGCAATTTCGTCGGCGTGATCGAGCGGGTGCAGGACGGCGCGGTGGCGCTGCGCACCGAGAAGGGCGAAGTCCTGCTGCCCTTCGAAGACATCGAGAAAGCACGCCTGGTACCCCAATTTTGAGACTGTGGATGTGGAGGTTTTACTGAAATGAGCCGCGAGATTCTGCTGCTTGTCGATGCCTTGGCGCGCGAGAAGAACGTCGCCAAGGAGATCGTTTTTTCCGCGCTCGAAACCGCCTTGGCCTCTGCGACCAAGAAGCGCATCCACGACGACGCTGACGTGGTGGTGTCGATCGATCGCGATTCCGGTGATTACACCTCCAAGCGCCGCTGGCTGGTGATGCTCGACGAGGAGGTCACCAACGACGAGGGCGAGATGGGCATCATCGACGCCCGTGAGCTGCGTGCCGACATCGAACTCGGCGACTACATCGAGGAAGAGCTCGAGCCCATCGACTTCGGGCGCATTGGTGCCCAGGCCGCAAAGCAGGTCATCCTGCAGAAGATCCGCGACGCCGAGCGCGAGCAGGTGCTCAACGACTTCCTCGACCGCAAGGAATTTCTCGTCTCCGGCTCGATCAAGCGCATGGAACGCGGCAACGCGATCATCGAGGTCGGCCGTATGGAGGCCGTGCTGCCGCGCGATCAGCAGATCCCGCGCGAGAACCTGCGTGTGGGCGACCGCGTCAAGGCCTTCCTGCTGCGCATCGACCGCGGCGCCCGCGGCCCGCAGCTGGTGCTGTCGCGTACCGCGCCCGAATTCCTGATGAAGCTCTTCGAGCTCGAGGTCCCCGAGATCGAGGACGGACTGCTCGAGCTCAAGGCCTGCGCCCGCGATCCCGGCCTGCGTGCCAAGATCGCAGTCAAGTCGAACGATCAGCGCATCGATCCGATCGGTACCTGCGTCGGACTCCGGGGCTCCCGCGTCACCGCGGTGCGCAACGAGATCGGCGGCGAGCAGATCGACATCATCGTGTGGTCGGCCGATCCGGCCCAGTTCGTGGTCGCCGCGCTGCAGCCCGCCGAGGTGGTTTCCATCGTCGTGGATGAAGACTCGCATGCGATGGATGTCGTGGTCGACGAGAACAACCTCGCGATCGCGATCGGCCGCAGCGGCCAGAACGTGAAGCTCGCCTCCGAGCTGACCGGCTGGACGATCAATCTGATGAGCGAGCAGGAATCGGCCGAGAAGACCGCGCAAGAGCAGCAGGGCCTGCGTGCGTTGTTCATGGAAAAGCTGGATGTGGACGAAGAAGTCGCCGACATCCTGATCGAGGAAGGCTTCTCCTCGCTCGAGGAAGTGGCGTACGTGCCGCTGGCCGAGATGCTGGAGATCGAGGCCTTCGACGAGGATACGGTCAACGAGCTGCGCAACCGTGCGCGCAATGTGCTGCTGACCGAAGCGATCGTCACCGAGGAGCAGATCGAGAAGGTCTCCGATGATCTGCTCAACCTCGACGGCATGGAGAAATCCCTTGCCGCAACGCTGGCCCAGCAGGGCATTCGTACCCGTGACGACCTGGCCGACCTTGCGGTCGACGAGCTGGTCGAGATGGCCGGGATCGACGAAGAAAGAGCCAAGGCGCTGATTTCCGTTGCGCGCGCCCATTGGTTCGAAGAATGATGGGAGGGCTGTAATGGAACAGATGAGCGTGACCCAGTTTGCCGGCGAACTGAAGATGCCGGCTGTGGCGCTGCTCGAGCAGTTGAAGCGCGCCGGTGTCGAGAAGACCAGTGCGGCGGATCTGCTGACCGAACAGGACAAGGCGAAGCTGCTGGAATTTCTGCGGCGTTCGCACGGCGACACCCAACCGAAGGGCAAGATCACCCTTACCCGGAAGGAAACTACCGAGATTCGTGCCACCGACTCCACCGGTCGTGCGCGCACAGTGCAAGTGGAGGTGCGCAAGAAACGCACTTTCGTGAAGCGAGATGAACTGGCCGAACAGGCTGCGGCGGTCGCCGCAGAGACGGAAGACGCCGTTGCCGCAACCGTCGCTGGTGAGGTTTCCGCGCCGGTCGAGTTGGCGCCCGTCGCTGCTGTCGAGCAGGCTCCGGCTCCGCAAGCGCCTGAGGAGACGGTTGCCGAGCTTGCACCGCCTGAGCCCGCGAACGTGGCTGAGGTTGTCGCGCCGGAGGCCCCAGTGCAGTCGCCCGTCGAGGCAGAGTCCAAGGCCGATGCACCTCAGGAGGTGCCTGCAGCGGTCGAGAGCGCCGAAGCTGCCGAGCCGGTCGTTGCTACGGCCGCAGGCAACGATCGCAAGCGTGGCAAGCCGCGCAGCGAGGCGCCGGTCGAAGCGCCTGCCGTCACGACCGTTCTGAGCAAGCCCTTGCCGCTGTCGGAGATCCTCAGCGAGGAAGAGATCGCGGCGCGAAAGCGCGACGAGGAGCGTCAGCGCGCGCTGAAGGAGCGCCAGGCAGCCGACCTGCGCGCCCGACAGGAGCGGGAAGCTGCGGCGCGTGCAGCATCCGAGGCGCGCAAGGCCGAGGAGGAAGCCCGCCTGCGTGCGGAACAGCAGAAGAAGGACGAGCCCGCCAAGGCGGCAAAGCCGACCACCGGCACCCTGCATCGTCCGGCCAAGACCGAGGACAAGGCGCCCGCGACGCGTGAGGGCAAGCGCAGCCCGGCGGCGCCGGCCCGCGAAGCCGACGCGGCGAGCAAGCGCCGTGGCGGCATGAAGACGCGCGGCGAAGTCGGTGCGGGCAGCGGTTGGCGTGGTGCGGGCAAGGGTGGTGGACGAAATGCCCGTCGGCAGGACGATCGCACCAACTTCCAGGCGCCTACCGAGCCGATCGTGCGCGAAGTGCACGTGCCCGAAACCATCACCGTGGCCGATCTGGCACACAAGATGGCGGTCAAGGCAACCGAAGTGATCAAGGCCCTGATGAAGATGGGCTCGATGGTCACGATCAACCAGGTGCTGGACCAGGAAACCGCGATGATCATCGTCGAGGAAATGGGGCACGTTGCCGTCGCCGCCAAACTCGACGACCCGGATGCCTTCCTGGAAGAGCATGAAGCACACAAGGACGCAGAAGTCCTGCCGCGCGCACCGGTCGTCACCGTCATGGGTCACGTCGACCACGGCAAGACCTCGCTGCTGGACTACATCCGTACCGCGAAGGTGGCGGCCGGTGAATTCGGCGGCATCACGCAGCATATCGGTGCCTACCACGTCGAGACTGCGCGTGGCATGGTCACCTTCCTCGATACCCCGGGTCACGAGGCGTTCACGGCCATGCGTGCCCGCGGTGCGAAAGCGACCGACATCGTCATCCTGGTGGTTGCCGCCGACGACGGCGTGATGCCGCAGACGCGCGAGGCCATCCACCATGCGAAGGCGGCCGGTGTGCCGCTGGTCGTTGCGATCAACAAGATCGACAAGCCCGAGGCCAACCCGGATCGGGTTACGCAGGAATTGATCGCGGAAGAGGTCATCCCCGAGGCCTACGGCGGCGACACCATGTTCGTGCCGGTTTCGGCCAAGAAGGGTATCGGCATCGACGAGCTGCTCGAAGCGGTGCTGCTGCAGGCCGAGGTGCTGGAGTTGACTGCGCCGAAGGATACCCCTGCAAAGGGCCTGATCATCGAGGCACGCCTGGACAAGGGTCGTGGCCCGGTCGCTTCCCTGCTGGTGCAGTCCGGCACGCTGCGCAAAGGCGACGTGCTGCTGGCCGGCGCTACCTTCGGCCGCATCCGCGCGATGCTGGACGAGAATGGCAAGCAGATCGAGGAAGCCGGCCCCTCCATTCCGGTCGAGATCCTCGGTCTGTCGGATGTGCCTTCTGCCGGAGACGAGGCGATTGCGCTCACCGACGAGAAGAAGGCGCGCGAGATCGCCCTCTTCCGCCAGGGCAAGTATCGCGACGTGAAGCTCGCGAAGCAGCAGGCGGCGAAGCTCGAGACGCTGATGGACCAGATGACGGAGGGCGAGGTCAAGACCCTGCCGCTGATCATCAAGGCCGACGTGCAGGGTTCGCAGGAAGCGCTGGTGCAATCGCTGCAGAAGCTCTCCACCGACGAGGTCCGCGTCAATGTCATCCACGGCGCGGTGGGCGCGATCAGCGAATCCGACGTCAACCTGGCGCAGGCCTCGGGTGCAGTCATCATCGGCTTCAATACCCGCGCCGATGCAGGTGCGCGCAAGCTGGCCGAGACGTTCGACGTCGATATCCGTTACTACAACATCATCTATGACGCAGTGGATGAGGTAAGAGCGGCGCTGTCCGGCATGCTGGCACCGGAGAAACGCGAGGAAGTGATTGGCCTGGTCGAGATCCGCCAGGTGTTCACGATCTCCAAGGTCGGCTCGATCGCGGGCTGCTACGTGCTCGAAGGCGTGGTGCGGCGCGGTTCGCATGTCCGTCTGCTGCGTAACCACACCGTCGTGTGGACCGGTGAGCTCGAATCGCTCAAGCGCTTCAAGGACGACGTCAAGGAAGTCAAGTTCGGTTACGAGTGCGGTCTGCAGCTCAGGAACTACAACGACATCCATGAAGGCGACCAGCTTGAGGTGTTCGAGATCAAGGAAGTCGCGAGGACCCTGTAAGCGATGCCCAAGGAGTATTCCCGCAGCCAGCGCGTGGTGGAGCAGATCCGCCGCGAGCTGGCGGAGCTGATCCGGCTCGAAGTCAAGGATCCACGTGTCGGCTTCATTACCCTGACCGACGTCGAGATCACGCCCGACTACGCCCATGCCAAGGTGTATTTCACCAACATGACTGGCGAGGACGACGTGCCCGAGATCCTGCAGGGTCTGCGCCGCGCCAGTGGCTTCCTGCGGCGTGAGCTCGGCCGTCGCATCCGCATCCACACCATCCCGGAACTGCATTTTCACTACGACCGCTCGGTGGAAGAGGGCTCGCGTCTCTCCCAGCTGATCGATGCGGTGGTCAAGGACGACGAAGCGCGGCACGAGGGTGAAGGCAATGGCGCCGACGACAGGGATGGGCGCTGATTCCGTGGTGGAGGCAGCCACGCCGGCGAGACGTCCGCGTCAGATACAGCGCAAGATCCCCCGTCGCCAGGTCGACGGTGTGCTTCTGCTCGACAAGCCGCAGGGCGTGAGCTCGAACGGTGCCTTGCAGACGGCGCGTCGCTTGCTCAATGCCGCCAAGGCTGGCCACACCGGCACCTTGGACCCGATGGCGAGCGGCCTGCTGCCGCTCACCTTCGGTGAGGCCACCAAGTTCTCGCAGATGCTGCTGGATGCCGACAAGACCTACGAGGCCGACGTGTTGCTCGGGGTGGAAACGGACAGCGGCGATGCCGAGGGCAGGGTGCTCGCGACGCACCCGGTCGCTGTAGATCGGGCCCGGCTTGAGCGTGTGCTGGAGCGCTTTCGCGGTCCGATCGAACAGGTGCCGCCGATGTTTTCGGCGCTCAAGCGCGACGGCAAGGCGCTGTACGTATACGCACGCGAGGGCATCGAGCTCGAGCGCGAAGCGCGCCAGGTTACGATCCACGCGCTCGATCTGCTCGACTTCGCGGGCGACCGCTTCCGCCTTCGCGTTCATTGCAGCAAGGGCACCTACATCCGCAGCCTCGCCATGGACATTGGCGCTGCGCTGGGCTGCGGCGCGCATCTGACCGCGCTGCGGCGTACCGGAATCGGTCGCTTCACGCTGCAGGGGGCAGTCTCGCTCGCGGCGCTCGAAGCGACGGCGGACGCCGGCCGCGAGGCCTTGTTGGCACCGGTGGACGCCCTGGTTGCCGAGTTCCCGCGACTGGACCTTGACCAGGCCGGCGCGATTGCGCTGCTGCAGGGCAGGGTTCTCGAGCTCGGCCTTGAAGGGGGGGAGGGCGTGCTGCGGGTATTCGGACCCCAGGGTTTCCTCGGCCTGGCCGCGCGGCAGCACGACGGACGGCTTGCCGCGAAGCGGCTGATCGCGACCTGCGGCGACAAGCTCGCCGCAAATGCGTGATTTCGATTGAATTCGTCGAACGCTTTTGGGTATAATCCGGCGCTTCTGATTGGCAGAAAAACACGAGTAAAGACACACATGGCTCTTGATACCGCATCCAAGTCGCAGATCGTCTCCGACTTCCAGCGCGCCCAGGGCGACACCGGCTCGCCGGAAGTCCAGGTTGCACTCCTGACCGCCCGCATCAACGGGCTTGCCCCCCACTTCAAGGCTCACGGCAAGGATCATCACTCCCGCCGCGGCCTGCTGAAGATGGTTAGCCAGCGCCGCAAGCTGCTGGACTACCTGAAAGGCCGCAACGCTGACAGCTACCGCAATCTGATCGAGCGTCTGGGCCTGCGCAAGTAATTGCCGTCCATGACGAGCCAGACAGCGCCGATCAGGGCGAAGTAAGCCAGCAAAGCCGGTGTGTGCCCCTGCGGCCTCACCGGCTTTTTGCCATACAGGCTTCCCGCACGCAGATCCTGCATCGACCGACCTGTCCGGGCCCGTCTTTTCGCGGTGCTCTGGCCTCCGCCTTGGAAAGCCCGCCACAAGCAGTTGTAGTTCGCTGCATCCATCGAATAAGGAAAAGAACCTTGCCTACCGCAATCAAGAAAACCTTCGCCTACGGTGCCCACACCGTCACCCTGGAAACCGGCGAGGTCGCCCGCCAGGCCGGCGGCGCCGTCATCGTGAACATGGACGAGACCGTGGTGCTGGCCACCGTGGTTGGCGCCAAGGAAGCCCGCCCGGGCCAGGACTTCTTCCCGCTCACCGTCGACTACGTCGAGAAGTTCTACGCTGCGGGCCGTATCCCCGGTGGCTTCTTCAAGCGCGAAGGTCGTCCGAGCGAGAAGGAAATCCTCACCTCGCGCCTGATCGATCGTCCGATCCGCCCGCTCTTCCCTGAAGGCTTCATGAACGAAGTCCAGGTTATCGTCACCGTGCTGTCGCTGAACCCAGAGATCGATTCCGACATCCCGGCGATGATCGGTGCCTCGGCCGCGTTGGCGATCTCCGGTCTGCCCTTCAACGGCCCGGTCGGGGCCGCGCGCGTCGGTTACCTGGATGGCAAGTACGTCCTCAATCCGACTGCCACCGAACTGCAGTCCAGCCAGATGAACCTGGTTGTGGCAGGCACCCAGACCGCAGTGCTGATGGTTGAGTCCGAAGCCCAGGAACTGGCGGAAGACGTGATGCTTGGCGCCGTGGTGTTCGGTCACGAGCAGATGCAGACCGCCATCCAGGCCATCAACGAACTGGTCGAGGTTGCCGGCAAGCCCGAGTGGGACTGGCAGGCGCCGCCCGCCAACGAGGCGCTGATCGCGAAGGTCAACGAACTCGCCAAGGGCGAGATGGAGGAGGCCTTCCGCATCACCAGCAAGCAGGAGCGCTCGGCCCGTCTGTCCGAGATCCGCAAGCGCGTGATCGGCCAGCTCACCGAAGGCGTGGAGAACGCACCCTCGGTCAACGAGATCAAGGACATCTTCTTCAACCTCGAGTCGGGCATCGTCCGCAGCCGCATCCTCAATGGCGAGCCGCGCATCGATGGCCGTAACACCCGCACGGTGCGTCCGATCGAGATCCGCACCGGCGTGCTGCCGCGTACCCACGGCTCGGCGCTGTTCACCCGTGGCGAAACCCAGGCGCTGGTCGTGGCCACGCTGGGCACGGGCCGCGACGAGCAGATCATCGACGCCATTGCTGGTGAGTACAAGGAGCGCTTCCTGCTCCACTACAACTTCCCGCCGTTCTGCACCGGCGAGACCGGCCGCTTCGGCATCACCAAGCGTCGTGAAGTGGGCCATGGCCGCCTGGCCAAGCGCTCGCTCGTCGCCATGCTGCCGAAGGCGGAAGAGTTTTCCTACACCGTGCGCGTGGTTTCCGAGATCACGGAATCCAACGGTTCCTCGTCGATGGCCTCGGTGTGCGGCGGCTCTCTCGCCATGATGGACGCCGGCGTACCGCTTAAGAACCACGTCGCCGGCATTGCCATGGGCCTGATCAAGGACGGTAACCGCTTCGCGGTGCTGACCGACATCCTGGGCGACGAGGACCACCTTGGCGACATGGACTTCAAGGTCGCCGGTACCGAGAACGGCATCACCGGCCTGCAGATGGACATCAAGATCCAGGGCATCACCAAGGAGATCATGCACGCCGCGCTGGAGCAGGCCAAGGAAGGCCGCCTGCACATCCTCGGTCTGATGCAGCAGGCTCTGAGCAGCAGCCGTGGCGAGGTGTCCGAGTACGCTCCGCGCATGATCAACATGAAGATCAACCCCGAGAAGATCCGCGACGTGATCGGCAAGGGCGGTGCGGTGATTCGCGCGATGCAGGAAGAGACGGGTACGGTGATCGAGATCGAGGATGACGGTTCGATCAAGATCTCGTCGGTCAGCGCCGAGGGAGCCCAGGCCGCGAAGGCGAAGATCGAAGCGATCACCGCCGAAGTCGAGGTGGGCAAGGTCTACGAAGGTCCTGTGGTGCGCCTGCTTGACTTTGGCGCGATCGTGAACATCATGCCGGGCCGCGACGGCTTGCTGCACGTTTCGCAGATCGCCAACGAGCGCGTCAACAACGTGTCGGACTACGTCAAGGAAGGTCAGGTCGTGCGCGTCAAGGTGCTCGAGACCGATGAGCGCGGCAAGATCCGTCTCAGCATGAAGGCCCTGCTGAACGACAGCGCCGCGTGATGAGGTGGCAGCGGGTCATCCGCTGCACGCCGTAGAAACGAAGAAGGACGCCTCGGCGTCCTTCTTCGTTTTGAATCCCAGCTAGCTTCGGCCGGCGCGGCCTGAAGACTTGAAAAAAGGGGTGCCTCGGCGCCCCTTGTCGATGGTGAAGCCAGTCGTGCCTTATTTGGCGACCTGGCGTTCGCGCATTTCCTCGAGCGTCTTGCAATCGATACACATTGTTGCGGTCGGTCGCGCCTCCAGGCGCTTGAGACCGATCTCGACGCCACAGCTGTCGCAATAGCCGTATTCGCCCTCGTTGATGCGGCCAATCGCCTCGTCGATCTTCTTGATGAGCTTGCGTTCGCGGTCGCGGTTGCGCAGTTCGAGAGCGATGTCGGACTCCTGGCTCGCGCGATCGTTGGGGTCGGCAAAGACAGTGGCTTCGTCCTGCATGGTATGGACCGTACGCTCGATGTCATCCACGAGCTCGGCCTTGAGCGAATTCAGGATTTCGCGGAAGTGGGCCAGCTGCTTCTCGCTCATGTACTCCTCGCCAGCGGCTGGGACGTAGGGCGGGAATTGCTTGTGCAGGGTATCGTCGGCCATGGATCAGCTTCCGTAGATGGTCAATGAAGGGAGCGGACTTAATAGCAGAATCGGCTTGAGGCAGCAAGCCGAAGATCCGCCGACGATCTGCAGCAGGTCAGCCGTGGGAGCGTGATTTTGGGGGCGACCCGTGCGGGCCCGACTGGTGTGGCGGGGAGGCAGGGCTTAACATCACGGCTGACTTGAACCGGAGATTCTCATGGCCTCTTCCTCGGACAGCGTGAGCATGGCGCTATTCTGCGACTTCGAGAACGTCGCGCTCGGTGTGCGCGATGCGAAGTACGAGAAGTTCGACATCAAGCGCGTGCTCGAACGCTTGCTGCTGAAGGGCAGCATCGTGGTCAAGAAGGCGTATTGCGACTGGGATCGCTACAAGAGTTTCAAGGCCGCCATGCATGAGGCGAACTTCGAACTCATCGAGATTCCCCACGTGCGGCAGTCGGGGAAGAATTCCGCGGACATCCGGCTTGTGGTCGATGCTCTGGACCTCTGCTATACCAAGTCGCACGTAGATACCTTCGTGATCATCAGTGGCGATTCTGATTTTTCCCCGCTGGTTTCCAAGCTGCGGGAGAACGCGAAGCAGGTCATTGGCGTAGGGGTCAAGCAGTCGACCTCGGACCTGCTGATCGCCAACTGTGACGAGTTCATTTTCTACGATGACCTCGTGCGTGACAGCCAGCGCAATGCCGCGAAGCGCGAGGCGCGGGATGCCGTGTCGGGGAGTCGGCGCTCGGCGGAGGAAGAGAAGCTTGGGCGCGAGGAGCTCGAGGTGCGCCGGGCCAAGGCGATCGATATTGCGGTCGAAACCTTCGAAGCGTTGCTGGCCGAGCGCGGCGAAAGCGGCAAGATCTGGGCGTCGATGCTCAAGGAGGCAATCAAGCGCCGCAAGCCCGATTTCAATGAGAGCTACTTTGGCTTCCGTGCCTTCGGCAACCTGCTCGAAGAAGCGCAGACGCGCCGTTTGCTCGAGCTTGGCCGTGACGAGAAGTCGGGTACGTATGTGAGTCGTGCTCCCAGCACTGGAGGTGCTGTTTCCGATTCAACATACGCGACATCGGAACGCCAGTCGCCAGCGGCCGCGCAGGCGGGGTGCGTACCCGCGGAGGCGCAGGCTGCGAGCGATAACGGCGAGGCGACAGAGGGAGCGGGCAGGGCGCGTCGTGGTCGTTCGCGTAGCCGCGGGGCTGCAGCCAGGCCCGAAACGCCTACCGAGGTTTTGGCGGAAGTTGCCCTTGTCGAGGGTTCAGCGGCAGCGGAGGTGCCAACCGGCCTGCGCGTCGAAGAGGCTGCTGCCTCCTCGACGGAAGCCAGTGCAGCCGTTCCGGCGGATAGGGAGGGGCAGGAGCCTGCTCGCACGATGCCGCCTGCCCCGTCGAGCGCCCGCTCTTCCCGCGGGCGGCGCGCCCGTGCCGCCGTGGCTGAAACCGATGCGCCCCTCGTGGCACCGGCCAAGGCCGACAACCCTCCGGCGGCCGACAGTTCGCCTGCAGGCGCAGCCGCTGTGAAGGGTGAGAAGGGATCAAGGGCGCAAAAGGGGACGAGAGGGACAAAGAAGGAGACCGGGCGGGCGCAGAAGGCCAAGGCCTCTGGCCCTGCTGATCAGCCGGCGGAGTCGGCGTCCTCGCCCGCCGCGGTGAAGCATGGGAACGGGGCCGAGGTGGAGGTGCACGCCTCGTCTCAGTTGGCGGTCGTTGCCACCAAGGCGGACAGCGATGAAACAGTTGGTGGTGGCGGGCGTAAGGGGGCATCGAAGCCCCGGCGCACGCGCAAGCCGAAGCCCGAGTCGGCGGAGTGACCCCCGGCGATCGCAGTCCGAACGGCGAGGCCCGCCCCGGCGCGCTCGAAACGCGGGGCGGATGGCCCTATCCGCGCTGGATCGCGCATCGGGGTGCAGGGTTGCTGGCGCCTGAGAACACCATTGCTGCGTTCCGTGCGGGTGCGGCGAATGGTTTTCGCATGTTCGAGTGTGATGCCCGCCTGAGCGCTGACGGCGAAGTGTTCCTGCTCCATGATGATCTGCTGGAACGCACGACCGATGGCCATGGTGCTGCGGTCGAGTTCGGTTGGGCGGCCCTGTCCAGGCTCGATGCGGGCAGCTGGCACGGGCCGGGTTACGCGGGCGAGAGGCTCCCGACGCTCGCCGGGGTCATTCAGGAGTGCGAGGCGCATGGCTGGATGCTGAATGTCGAGATCAAGCCTGCGCCCGGTGACGAAGAGCGCACAGGCCGGCGTGTAGGTGAGGTGCTTCGTGCGCAGTGGCGATCGGCACCGCCCCCCTTGCTGAGCTCCTTTTCGCTACCCGCGCTCGCGGCGGCGGCGAGCGCTGCGCCCGGGGTGCCGAGGGCCTTGCTCTGCGAACGACTGGTGCCGGGTTGGCGCAGTTGCGCTGCACGTCTGGGCTGCGTCGCCATCGTCGCCGCGCAGGCGGCGTGGAACGAGGAGACTGCGAAGGCGGTCGCTGAGGCCGGGTTCCGCCGGCTGGCCTATACCGTCAACACGGATGCCGAGGCGGCCCGCCTGGCGGCACTCGGCCTCGAAGGCCTGATCACCGACAGGGTCGATCACTTCCCGGGTTGAGCCTGTTGCCGGGCATTGCATCCGGGTAGTGCGGAACTCGCGGGGATCCGGCTCGCTCTACCGGTGGTTGCCATCTCCCGGATACTCATCATGCGTGCTCGTTCAAGTCTGGGGGCAGTCGTGCTCTCGGCGGCCCTTTTGATCTCCCTGTCTGCGCAGGCTGCGGTGGCGTCCGAGCAAACCGCCTGTCTGGCGCCCGGCAACTGGGCACGTGTCGACGGCGCGACACCACAGCTGGTGGCGCCGACCGGTCTGCTGATGGCCATGGGGCAGCGCGACGTCGTCCTCCTTGGCGAGCAGCACGACGACATGGATCACCATCGCTGGCAGTTGCATACCCTTGCAGCCTTGCACGCCCAGCGTCCGCACATGGTCATCGGCTTCGAAATGTTTCCTCGCCGGGCGCAGGCGGTGCTGGATCGCTGGGTGGCTGGAGAACTCGGCGAGGCTGAGTTCCTTTCCCTGAGTGAGTGGGACGAAGTGTGGAGCATGCCGGCAGAACTGTATCTGCCGCTTTTCCATTTCGCTCGCCTGCACCGCATCCCGATGCTGGCCCTCAATGTGGATGCATCGGTAACGCGCGGGATCGCGGAACGCGGTCGGGCGGCGATGGACGCGTCCGAACTGGAGGGGGTGGGGCGCCCGGCCGAGCCGGTGCCGGACTACATGGCCTTCCTGCGTGAAGTGCACGGCCACCACGCGGTGGCGCGCGACGAAGACAAGTTGGAGGCGGAGGGTGAGCGTGCCTTCCGCAACTTCGTGGACTCCCAGTTGAACTGGGACCGTGCAATGGCCGAGGCGCTGCTGGAGGGGCGCCGTCGCCATGCCGCGGCCGATGGCAGCCTGCCGCTTGCCGTCGGCATCCTCGGTAGCGGACACGTCCGTTTTGGGTATGGCGTGGCGCATCAACTGCGCGACCTGGGGGAGTACAGCATCGGGCAACTCCTGCCGGTACCTGCAGGCGTTCCGTGTGCCAGCCTGCCATCCGGCCTGGCGGACGCCGTTTTTGCCGTGGATAGTGAACGCACTGCACCTCCACCGCCACCCCGTCTGGGCGTGTGGCTGGAGGAGGTGGAGGGCGGGGTGCGTTTGCGTGAGGTCAGATCGGGGAGTCTCGCGCAGCGCAGTGGGCTGAAGGCGGCCGATGTCGTCCTGGAGGCCGCGGGGCGGCCCGCACGCACCTCCCGGCAACTCGTGACGGCTGTGCGCGAGCAGCCTTCCGGCACGTGGTTGCCGCTGGTCGTGCAACGCGACGGTAGGCGTATTGACGTGGTGATCCGCTTCCCGCCCGAGGGTTGAGCGCGGAGTTTGGGTCGGCCGTGCCGGAAGTGTGGGATGTGTGATTCGTGCGGGAGGTCAGTGATCGGGGGAGAACGATGAATCGCTATTTCGCGAGCGGCCTGTGGCGCAGGTTTGCCTTGCTCGCCACGGCTTTGCTTTGCCTGTCCATTCCGGCGTCCGGTGTGGCGCGGCCGATTGCCGCCGGTCAGTTGATGCTGGACGTGGAACTGGACCCGGCCACACGGCAGATCGCCGTGCAGGCTGAGTGGCTTGCAGAGGATGCGCACTTTCGCTTCGTCCTGCATGAGTCACTGCGTCCGGTGTCGGCGCAGGCGGGGGCACGAGCGCTGCAGGTCCGTCTGCTTGGCGCGCGCGGGGCGCTGCGTGCCTGGGCGTTGGACAACCCCGCGGGCGAGGCGCTGGTGTTGCACTATGCGGGTACGCTGCCCGCGCTCGAGCAGGCGCGCGATCATCGTGGCGTACTGCAATCGATGCCGCCGATGGCCTCACCACAGGGGAGTTACCTCTCGGCGGGGAGCGCGTGGTATCCCCGTCCGGCGGATCTGTTCTCGTATGCGGTGAACCTCCGTGTGCGTGGCGCGCAGCGAGCGCTGGTGCCGGGGCGCCTGGTGGAGGAAAGCTTGCCGGCCCCCGCCGATGGCGTCTATCGTGCCCACTTTGTCTTTGAGCATCCGACGGACGGGATCGACCTGATGGCCGGCCCCTGGACGGTACGTGAGCGAACCGTCGCGCAGGACGACGGGCGCCCCTTGCGACTGCGCACCTACTTCCCGCCTGCGCTGGACGGTGAGCCCGGGCTCGCCGATGGCTATCTTGCGGACAGCCAGCGCTACATCGAGCGCTATTCGGGCCTCATCGGCGCCTATCCCTTCACCGAGTTCTCCGTGGTCGCGAGCCCGCTTCCCACCGGATTCGGCATGCCGACGCTGACCTACATCGGGGAACAGGTGTTGCGGCTGCCTTTTATCCGTGCCACCTCTCTTGGTCATGAGGTGCTGCACAACTGGTGGGGCAACGGGGTCATGGTGGATTACGCACGTGGAAACTGGTCCGAGGGCCTGACCACCTTCATGGCCGACTACGCGTACCGGGTAGACGACTCCGCGGCCCAGGCGCGGGAGATGCGCCTGGGGTGGATACGAGATTTTGCTGCGCTACCGGCAGACGCGCACGCGCCGCTTGCGGAGTTTCGGTCCCGCACCCATGGGGCTGCCGCTGCGATTGGCTATGGCAAGGCCGCGATGCTGTTCGTGATGCTGGAGGATGAGATCGGCGCGGAGGCGTTTTCGCATGCGATTCGTAGTTTCTGGACGCAGCACCGCTTCCGCACTGCAGGCTGGGAGGATCTGCGCGCTGCGTTCGAGCGGGCCGCGGGACGTTCTCTCGAGGGATTCTTCCGCCAGTGGCTGGAGCGCCGAGGGGGGGCTGCACCCGGCATCGAGCGCGCGTGGCTGGAACGGGCTGTTGAGGCCGGGCGCGATGCGCGCGTCCGCCTCGTGCTTACGCAACCTGCGCCGGCGTATGCGCTGCGTCTGGAGGTTCGTGCAAGTGCCAGTGATCTCTCCAGCACACGTTCGGTGGGCCTCTCGGAGACCCGCGCCGAGGCCGTCATCGATCTGCCCTTCGTGCCTGAAACGCTCAGCCTTGATCCCGATCTGCGACTCTGGCGCGTGCCCGAACCCGAGCAGCTGCCGCCCATCCTGCGGCAATGGATCGTCGCACCCCAGCCGCGCCTCGTGCTTGCCGATGCGCTTGCCTTACCGGGGGGCCTTGGGGTGAACGCAGCGGTGCGCCTCCCGGAGGCCGCGATCTCCGCTGCAGCGCGTGCGCTGGCGCAGCGCTTGTTCGAGCGGGAGGCCGTGATCGCGGGCTTCGAGGCCCTACATGTCGACGGCGGGCCGGTGCTGCTGATCGGCACTGTGCCTGCAGTGGAGCGCGCGTTGGCGCAGGCGGGGCTCCCGACACAGGTCGAGGGCATGCCGGCTGGAGGAAGCGCACGCGTGTGGACCGTCCGGCGCACGGAAGGGCCGCCCTTGGCGGTGGTGGCCGGGCAGGACGCGGCGGCACTTGAGGCGCTCGTGCGCCCGTTGCCCCACTACGGTGGCCAGAGCTGGCTGGTGTTCGACGGTGCGAAGCTTCTCGAGCGTGGCGTGTGGGTGGCGCCTGGGCGGATGGTCAAGGTGGAGCGTTGAGTTGCGCGGCCGGCAGATACGCACGCCGGATCCCGGTGGTGCGCGATGGTAGACTGCTCGCCCGGATAGTCGCCTTTCGCTGACAGAACCATGCTCTCCCGTTCGCTCCTGCTTGTCGCAGCCTTCTCGACCCTGGCCGTCTCTGCACCCGTCGCCGCAGATGAGGTGGCGTTCAAGTCCTGTGTCGCGGATCTGCGCGGCGAGGCGATCCGCCAAGGGGTGCGCGAAGAGGTGTTCGATGCGCAGATCGCCGATCTGGCGCCCGATATGGCCGTGCTTGGCTTTCTGGACGCCCAGCCGGAATTTGTCACGCCGATCTGGGATTACCTCGCCGCGCTGGTGGACGAAGAGCGTGTCACCGACGGCGCCGCGATGCTCTCCGAGTGGAAGACCGTGCTGGAGCGTGTCGAGGCCGAGTATGGCGTCGACCGCGCCACCGTGGTTGCCGTGTGGGGGGTGGAAAGCAACTACGGGCGCAACTTCGGCAGCCGGCCGCTGTTGAGCTCCCTGTCCACACTGTCCTGCTTCGGGCGGCGGCAAGCCTTCTTCCGCGGCGAGTTCATCACCACGCTCAAGATCGTCCAGGAAGGCCATGTTGCGCCCGAGCGTCTGACCGGCTCCTGGGCGGGTGCATTCGGGCATACGCAGTTCATGCCCTCGACGTTCATGCGCCTGGCGGTCGACTTCGATGGCGACGGGCGCCGCGACCTGGTCGACAGCGTACCGGATGCGCTGGCGTCGACCGCGAACTTCCTCAAGCGAGCGGGCTGGCGCAGCGATCTGCCGTGGGGATTCGAGGTTGGCTTGCCGGCCGGGATGAAGGTGTCCGACGCCGGGCGCAAGAACAAGCGTGCGGTTTCGGAATGGGTTGCGCGCGGAGTGAAGCGCCTGGATGGTCGCCCCATGCCGGCTGCTGGAACGCAAGCGGCTTTGCTCCTGCCGGCCGGCGAGGCAGGGCCGGCCTTCCTCATAACGCGCAATTTCGATGCGCTGTATTCCTACAACGCTGCCGAAAGCTACGGTCTTGCGATTGCGCATCTCTCCGACCGCCTGCGCGGCGGCCGGCCTTTCGTGACGCCCTGGCCCACCGAGGACCCCGGGCTTTCGCGCGCCGAGCGGCGCGAACTGCAGTCCTTGCTGATCTCACGGGGCCATGACATTGGCGAAGTGGACGGGATGATCGGCGCGCGCACGCGCGATGCGCTCAAGCTCGAGCAGACGCGGCTGGGACTGGAGCTTTCAGGGCGTGCCGGCCAACGCGCACTGCAGGCGTTGCGGGTGCGCTCCGAGGGCGTGCGCTAAGCCCGGCGGCTTGATCCGGACGAGCCGTGGCTTGACAGGGGCACCGGCACGGATCCGGATGCCGCTCGGTAGCATGGGCGGGATCTGAATGGACCCGCAGCGCTCAGGCGGGCTCGCGGCGGCGCTTGGCGCGCTCGATCCTCTTCGCCTCGTCGAGGGTGTCGACGAGGACCTCCTGTACGTAATCGAGGTGTTCCGAGGCCTTGCGCCGCGCGTCGTCGGCCCGGCCGTCGACGATTGCGCGGTACAGGGCCTCGTGCTGCGCGAGCAGCCTGTCGCGGACCACGCTACCGAGCGGCAGCATGCCGCCGATGTTCGTCACCACATTGTGTTCGAGCAGATCGAACAGACTGCGGATGGTGTGCAACAGCACGGCATTGTGGCTCGCCTCGGCGATTGCGAGATGGAAAAGGGCGTCGGTCCGGCCTTCCTCGCTGCGGCTGACGCGCCCCTGCTGCAGGTAGCAATCCTGCACGCGTTCGAAAGCGGCCTTCAGACGCTGACGGTCGAGGTCCGTGGCGCGTAGGGCCGCGTAGTAGGCGCAGGCCCCCTCCAATGTGTGGCGGAACTCGATGAGGTCGCGCTGGGCTTCCGGATTGTTCTCCAGCAGCTCGAGCATCGGGTCGCGGAAGGACGAACCCAAGGAGTCGCTGACGAAGGTTCCACCTCCATGACGGCTGATCAGTAGGCCGCGTGCGACAAGCTTCTGGATCGCCTCTCGGAGCGATGGACGTGAGACGCCGAAGTCCTCGGCCAGCGCACGCTCGGCGGGCAGGCGCTCGCCCGGGCGCAGGCTGCCTTCGAGGATCAGGGTTTCGATACGCTCCACGATGTCGTCAGAGAGTCTTCTTTGTTGCAAGGGGGTGGCTTTCATCAGGGGGTTCCGTGGAGGACTGCGTTCGTGCGGGGAGACGAAAACTGCTGCCGAATCTAGCGGCGCAGGGGGAGGAGGGCAAGTGCCGTCTTGCGTGCGGGCGAGGTGTACTGGATACGAGTTATGTGGCTATCGGAAAAGTTGATGAATTCCATTGACAGCTTCCGGTCGCTCCCCTAGTCTAGGTCACAACGTGGTGAAGTGGTAAGACCACTATCTATTTTCCAGTAGGACTTCTGAGGGGAAGGGGGAGAGTAAATGCGATTTTTTGTCACGATAGTCTTCGATGCGGACGCTGGCTGCCGCACGGTTGTGGGGGGGTGAGGGATGCAGCCCGGAACCCTTGCCCTGCTGGCGTTCTCGCCCATCCTGCTTGCGGCGATCCTGCTTGTCGGGCTGCGCTGGCCCGCAAAGCGGGCGATGCCTTTCGTCTATGTCGTCACCGCGTTGATCGCGCTCTTCGCCTGGGACATGAGCATCAATCGCGTGCTGGCTTCGACCCTCCAGGGGCTCGTGATCACGGTGGGCGTGCTGTGGATCATCTTCGGCGCCATCCTGCTGCTGAATACGCTCAAGTACTCCGGCGGCATTACCGCGATCCGGTCGGGCTTCGCCACGATCAGCCCTGATCGCCGCATCCAGGCCATCATCATCGCCTGGCTGTTCGGCTGCTTCATCGAGGGGGCGTCGGGATTCGGCACGCCAGCGGCGATCGCCGCACCGCTGTTGGTGGCGATCGGCTTTCCGGCGCTGGCGGCAGTGCTGCTGGGCATGCTGGTGCAGAGCACGCCGGTGTCGTTCGGTGCGGTGGGTACGCCAATCATCATCGGCGTGAATAGCGGGCTCGATACGGCGACCATCGGCGCCGAACTTTCTGCCAGGGGCTCGAGCTGGGAGGTGTTCCTGCAGCTCATCACCAGCAACGTGGCGATCATCCATGCGCTGGTCGGCACGGTGATGCCGTTGATCATGGCGATGATGCTGACCCGTTTCTTCGGGCGTGAGAAGAGCTGGAAGGCTGGCCTGGAGGTGCTGCCGTTCGCGCTCTTCGCCGGTGTTGCGTTCACCGTGCCGTATGCATTCACCGGTGTTTTCCTCGGGCCCGAATTCCCGTCCCTGCTGGGGGGGCTCGTCGGTCTGGCGATCGTCACCACGGCCGCGCGTGCGGGTTTCCTCGTGCCGAAGAAGGCGTGGGATTTCGCCGATGCAAAGGAGTGGCCGAGTGAATGGATGGGCAGTGTCGAGATGAAGCTCGATGCGCTGCCGAAACACCGCGAGATCGGCGTAATCCGCGCCTGGCTCCCGTACGTGCTGGTGGGAGCGCTGCTGGTGTTGAGTCGTGTGTTCCCGGAGGTTGGAAGTGCGCTCAAGGCGGTGGTGCTCAATTTCCCCAATCTGCTTGGCGAGAAGGGCGTGAGTGCGAATTTTCAGCCGCTCTACCTGCCTGGCGGGATCCTGGTGGCAGTGGTGTTGATCACCGTGTTCCTGCACGGCATGCATGCACGCTCGCTGGTGAAGGCGGTGGGCGAGTCCTCGCGGGTGCTGCTTGGCGCCGGATTCGTGCTGCTGTTCACCGTGCCGATGGTGCGCATCCTGATCAACTCCGGCGTCAATGCGGCAGATCTTCCGAGCATGCCGATCGCGATGGCGCAGTGGGTGGCCGACAGTGTCGGCAACGTCTATCCCCTGCTGGCACCCTCGGTCGGTGCGCTCGGTGCCTTCATCGCCGGCTCGAATACGGTGAGCAACATGATGCTGAGCCAGTTCCAGTTCGGGGTTGCGAACACGCTGGGTATTTCGGGGGCGCTGATCGTGGCGGTACAGGCGATCGGTGCTGCGGCCGGCAACATGGTGGCGATCCACAACGTGGTTGCGGCCTCCGCGACCGTGGGGCTGCTCGGCCGGGAGGGGGCAATCCTGCGCAAGACGTTCTGGCCGACCGTGTACTACGTGCTGATGACCGGCGCGATCGCGATGATCGCGATCTACGCGCTGGGTGTCAGCGACCCGCTGCTCGCTGCGGGGTGAAGGTGACGGGAGGCGGAATGGCCTCCCGCCATCAGTGTTTCCGGCAGTCGCGGCGACGCTGCGACTGCTTCACAATCAAGGGCATCGTTTTCTGGAGCCGAAGCGCATGAGCCATCCGTCCTTCGTACCTGCCAACGCGACGCGTGTGGCGCCTCCGCTCGAAGCAGCGCGCAGCTATCCCGCCAAACCGTCGGATGTATATCTATTTGGCACCTGCGTGATCGATGTGTTCTTTCCCGGTGCAGGGATGGACGCCATCCGCCTGCTTGAGCGCGAGGGTATCAAGGTGCATTTCCCGCAGGGCCAGAGCTGCTGTGGCCAACCCGCGTACACCTCGGGCTATACCGACGAGGCGCGTGAGGTGGCGCGGGCGCAGCTCGCACTGTTCGGTGGTGACTGGCCGGTGGTGATCCCGTCCGGCTCCTGTGCCGGCATGTTCCGTCACCACTACTTCGAGCTGTTCAAGGACGAGCCGCAGACGTTGAGACAGGTCGAGTCGCTTGCCGTACGGACCTTCGAACTAGCCGAGTTCCTGCTTGAAGTGTGCAAGGTCGAGTTCGAAGACATCGGTGTGCCGGTCAAGGTGGCGCTGCACACCTCCTGTTCGGCGCGGCGCGAGATGAATACGCATGTGCATGGGCGGGCGCTGCTGGCACAGCTCCCGGGTGTCGAGCAGGTCGATCATGACCACGAAAGCGAATGCTGCGGATTCGGTGGAAGCTTCAGCGTGCGCATGCCCGACATCTCCGGCGCGATGGTCAAGGACAAGACGGCCGCGTTGAAAGGTTCGGGCGCGGCCGAGGTGGTCAGCGCCGATTGCGGCTGTCTGCTGAATATCAACGGTTGCTTCGAAAAGCAGGGCGATGCGCTGCGCGGCGAGCATTTGGCGAGCTTCCTGCTGCGCCGTACTGCGTCTGCGCGCAAGGGAGGTGCGACATGAACGGCCTGGCCGATACCCCCGCGATGCCGATCGCCTTCAAGCGCAACGCGCGCGAAGCGCTCGCCGATCCGCAACTGCGGCGCAACTTTCGGGGTGCGATGGATTTTCTCATGGACAAGCGTCGCAGCCAGTTCCCCGATGGCGACGAACTGGAGCGCCTGCGGGCTTTCGGTAACCGGGTGCGGGCGCGGGCGCTGTCGAAGCTTCCGGATCTGCTCGAGCGCCTCGAAGCCAACCTCACCCGTAACGGCGTGCAGGTTCATTGGGCCGAGACGGTCGAGGAGGCGAACGCGATCGTGCACCGTATCGCCGAACGTCATGCGGCGAAGAAGGTGATCAAGGGCAAATCGATGGTGTCCGAGGAAATGGAGATGAACCATTACCTTGGCGAGCGTGGCGTGGACTGCCTCGAATCCGACATGGGCGAGTTCATCGTCCAACTGCGCGAAGAGAAGCCCGCCCACATCATCATGCCGGCGATCCACCTCAATGCGGGGCAGGTCGCTAAGCTGTTCCACGAACGGCTGAACGTCGATTACACCGAAGACGTGGACCGCCTGATCCAGATCGGTCGCGAAACCCTCCGCCGCAACTTCTTCGAGGCCGACATCGGCGTCTCGGGCGTCAACTTCGCCATTGCGGAGACTGGAACCCTGCTGCTGGTCGAGAACGAGGGCAATGGCCGCATGTCGACCACGGTGCCGCCGGTCCATATCGCAGTGACGGGCATCGAGAAGGTGGTCGAGAACCTGCGTGACGTGATCCCGCTGCTGTCGCTGCTGACACGCTCGGCAACCGGACAGGCGATCACGACCTACGTAAACATGATCTCCGGCCCGCGCAAGGCGAACGAGCTCGACGGCCCGCAGGAAGTGCATCTGGTGCTGCTCGACAACGGCCGCACCCAGGCCTTCGCAGACGGCGAACTGCGTCAGACGCTCAATTGCATCCGCTGTGGTGCATGCATGAACCACTGCCCGGTCTACACCCGTATCGGAGGCCACGCCTACGGAACCGTGTATCCGGGGCCGATCGGCAAGATCGTCACGCCGCACATGCTTGGCTTGGAGACCACCCGTGACCTGCCTACCGCGTCGTCGATGTGCGGCGCCTGCGGAGAGGTATGCCCGGTCAAGATCCCGATCCCCTCCCTCTTGCGCCGGCTGCGCGAGGAGGCGGTACGGCCGCCGACGGAGGCGCCGCATCACATGCGCGGCCAGGGCGCCAAGTACTCGAAGAGGGAGACGATGATCTGGAAGGCCTGGCGCACGCTCAACACTTCGCCTGCGCTGTACCGGGCAGCGATGTACGCCGGAACGCGGATGAGGGGGCTGATGCCCGACAGCATCGGCCCATGGACCGAGCACCGCAGCGCGCCAAAGCTTGCGCCGCGCACCCTTCACGAACTCGCCCGTGAGCACCTTGGCGACCAATGAGCGATCTGGGGAGCATGGACGCAATGAATGCAAAGCAACGGATACTGGGCAAGCTGCGCGGTAGCCTTCAGGGTACGACGCCGGTTGCCGATGATTACGATATCGACCTGCTCACGGAGCCGTGGCGGTACAGCGACGAAGCCCGCATACCACGCCTTCGGCAGATGCTCGAGGCGGTCCATGGCGAAACACAGTTGAGCACCCGCGCCGGGTGGCCTGCGCGGGTGGTCGAGGCGCTCGTGGCGCGGGGAATCGGCGAGTTGCTTGTTTCGCCCGCCACCGCCCACGGGCGGCAGCTCGCCGAACACCTTGCGTCGAGTCCGTGCGCGATTCGTCTGAAGGCCTACGATCGACCGGTGGAAGAGTGGAAAGACGAACTCTTCTTCCATACCCCGGCCAGCTTGACGGGAACGCTCGGCGGGATCGCCGCGACCGGCAGCCTTGTGCTCTGGCCGACGCCTGAGGAGCCGCGACTGATGAGTCTGGTGCCGCCCTTTCATATCGCGCTGCTGAACGCGAGCGAGGTGCGGGACAACTTCCACGACTTCATGCACGAGCACAACTGGGCCGCGGGACTGCCGACCAACGCATTGCTGGTGTCGGGGCCTTCAAAAACCGCCGATATTCAGCAAACGCTTGCCTATGGCGCACATGGGCCAAAGGAGTTGCTGGTCCTGATCCTTGAGGACGCCTGAGCGTTCGGGCCATGGGATGCGGTTGCAAGAGGGATCGGTGATCGCGGCCGCCTCGCGTTCAGGTGGCCCACGCCTGCAGCAGCCCGCCGAGCAGTGCAGTGAGCACAACGACCGCCCAGGGCGGTGCCTTGAATCGCATCAAGGCGAGCAGGGCGAGTGCGGCGAGAATCAGGTCAGCGGGCGCGTGGATCGCGCTTCTCCATACCGGGTCGTAGAGTGCAGCGAGCAGCAGGCCGACGACCGCAGCGTTGACGCCGACGAGACTGGCGCGTGCTGCCGTGCTGGAACGTAGCCGGTCCCAGAAGGGCAGGGCGCCAAGGACGAGCAGAAAGGCTGGCACGAAGATCGCCACCAGGGCGAGCATGCCGCCCGCCCAGCCGTCGACCGGCCCGTCGGCGGATGCGCCAAGAAAGGCCGCGAAGGTGAAGAGTGGTCCGGGCACCGCCTGTGCAGCGCCATACCCGGCGAGGAAGGTGTCGTTGTCCACCCAGCCGGGCGGGACGACCTCGGCCTGCAGCAAGGGCAGCATGACGTGGCCGCCACCGAATACCAGGGCGCCGCTGCGATAGAACACATCCACCATCGCCAAGGTGGCATTCTCGAACGATGCGGCCAACACCGGAAGGCCTGCGAGCAGCACGGCGAAGCCGAGCAGCAGGCCAAGAGCGACCCTCCGGCTCATCTGCGCGATGGGTGGCGAGTGTGCGGGGTTGGCCTGTCCGGCGAACAAGCGGCGACCGATCAGCGCACCCGCAAGGATGACAGCGATCTGACTCCATGCCGATGGCAAAGCAAGCAGGAACAGCGTGGCGCCAGCCATTAGGAGTTTGTGCGGCACTTGGGGGCAGAGTTTTTGCATCATGCCCCACACCGCTTGTGCGACCACCGCGACCGCCACCACCTTCAGTCCGTGCAGCACGCCGTCCGGCATCGATCCCCAGTGCTGCATGCCGAGTGCAAGCAGGATCATCGCGACCGCAGAGGGGAGCGTGAAACCGAGCCACGCCGCCAGCGCGCCCGGGAGTCCGGCGCGCGCATAGCCGACTCCCATGCCGATCTGGCTGCTCGCAGGGCCCGGCAGGAACTGGCACAGCGCGACGAGGTCTGCATAGCCTCGCTCGGTGAGCCATGCACGCCGGGTTACGAACTCGGCGTGAAAATAGCCCAGATGCGCCACCGGTCCGCCAAAGGATGTGAGTCCGAGGCGCAGAAAGGCGAGGAAGATGGTCCTGAATGAATCCTGGGGTTGTGCCATCTACGATCCTGTATCTGCGGTCGGTCGGGCGCTCAACTCAGGCTCTGCGTGTGCACCATGTAGTTCACGTCGGTGTCTGGCCCAAGGCTGTAGACGCGGCTCAGCGGGTTGTAGGCCAGACCGATGATGTCGCGCACCTCAAGCCGGGCTTGGCGACAATGCCGTGTCAGTTCGGAGGGCTTGAGGAACTTCGCGTACTCGTGCGTCCCGGCGGGGAGCAGCTTGAGCACGTACTCTGCGCCGATGATCGCGAAGACGTAGGACTTGAGGTTGCGATTGAGCGTGGACAGAAAGACGTGTCCGCCAGGCTTCACCAGGGCGGCGCAGGCAGCGATGGTGCTTGCGGGGTTCGGGACGTGCTCCAGCATCTCCATGCAGGTCACCACATCGTAGTGCTGCGGGTCGTCCGCGGCGTGCTGCTCTGCGCTGATCAGCCGGTACTCCACCTTGTGGCCGCTTTCGAACAGGTGCAACCGCGCCACGCTGAGTGCCTTTTCCGACAGGTCGATGCCGGTCACCTCAGCGCCGAGCGCAGCCATCCCCTCGGAGAGGATCCCGCCGCCGCAGCCGACATCGAGCACCTTCTTGCCCGCCAGTCCGGCCTTGCCGTCGATCCACCCCAAGCGGAGCGGGTTGATCTCGTGCAGGGGCTTGAACTCGGATGCGGGGTCCCACCACCGGTGGGCGAGTTCGCTGAATTTCTGCAGTTCGGCGGGATCGGCGTTCAGGGTGTTCATGAGGGTCGATGGTCCTTGATGGCGGGACGCCGGGAGCGCGGGACGCCCGGCAGAAATGAAAAAGCCCCGCCGAGGCAGGGCTTTCGCGCATGCGGTTCCGGAATTACTTGGAGCCGATGACTTCCACTTCGACGCGACGATCCGGCTGCAGGCAGGAGATCAGCGCGGCGCGGCCACGGACCTTGTCGCACTGGTTGCCGGTCACCGGCTGGGCTTCGCCCTTGCCTTCGGTGTAGATGCGGTTGGCGTCGACACCCTGCGAGACCAGGTAGGTCTTGACGGCGGCGGCACGGCGCTCGGACAGTCGCTGGTTGTAGGCTTCCGAGCCGATGCGGTCGGTGTGGCCGACGGCGAGGATGACTTCCAGCTTCAGGGACTTGGCCTGCGCAGCCAGTTCGTTGAGCTTGGCCTGGCCTTCCGGCTTCAGGGTGGCCTTGTCGAAGTCGAACAGGGCGTCGGCGGCCAGTTTCACCTTGTCGGCGGTGGGCTTCGGAGCCGGGGCAGCAGCAGCGACCGGGGCGGTGCACTTGTCGGCCGGGACGATGTCGGCATCGCACGCGCAGCCGACCGGGAACTCACCGGCCAGGGCGGTCGAAGCGGCAGCCGGGCTCCAGTAGCCGGTGCGCCAGCACAGGCCGGTACCGCTGCGGGCGACGACGTTGCGCGCGTCGATGACGTAAGGGATTTCGCCGGCGCCCGACACGACGACGTCGTTTACCTGCGCAAAGGCGCTCGGAGCGGACAGGCCAATCGAGGCGATGGCTGCCAGCATGAACATCTGCTTCTTGGTTTGTTTGATCATGGTTTCCTCTTTGATGGGCGAGTCGCCGGTAATGCCATTGAAAGGGATGAAGACAGCCGGACTACCGTCTTCGCGTACGAAAGACTCAGTATATCCACTTCAATTACTGAGCTTAGTTTGCCACACGGATGAAAGGCGGAGCAATTCGCTGTCGTTAATATGCAACAGCGCAGCGCCTTTGTCCACGCGGGTTTCCCCATTTACCCAGACGTGCGAAACATGCTCGCGACCCGCGACATGGACAAGGTGTGAGACGGGGTCGAAACACGGTTGGCAATCCACTGCACCGAGATCGACTGCGCACAGGTCGGCCAGCTTGCCGACCTCGATCGAGCCGATCCGGTCGGCCATTCCCAGTGCGCTTGCGCCGTCCAGTGTCGCCATGCGCAGGGCGGTCTGAGCAGGCACGACTGTTGGGTCACGGGAGGCGGCCTTGGCGAGCAAGGCTGCGTGACGCATTTCGTGGAACATGTCGAGGCGGTTGTTGCTTGCGGCGCCGTCTGTGCCCAATCCCACGCGCAGGCCTGCAGCGAGCATTCGCGATATATCGGGGATGCCGCTACCGAGCTTCATGTTCGAGGTGGGGCAGTGTGCCACGCTGCAGCCGTGGCGTTGGAGAAGCTCCAGATCGGTCTCGTCGAGATGCACTGCGTGCACCGCGATCGTGTTCTGGCCGAGCGCGCCGAGCCGCGCCAGACGAGCAAGTGGGCGGCAGCCGTGGGCGGCGAGCGAGTCAGCGATCTCCTGGCTGGTTTCGTGCACATGGATATGAATGGCGAGGTCGAGTTCCTCGGCAATGGCCAGCGCACGCGCGAAGCTGGCGTCCGAAACGGTGTACGGTGCATGGGGCGCGACCGAGAACTGAATCAGGGGGTGCGCGGACCAGCGGTCGCGCGAAGCAAGACCTTTGCGCAGGTAGTCGTCGGCGTCGCTGGCGTAGGGCGTGGGGAACTCGAGCATGACCATGCCGACGACCGCGCGCATGCCCATCTCGGCGAAGGCCTCTGCAGCGGCCTCGGGGTGAAAATACATGTCGTTGCAGGTGGTAACGCCACCGCGCAGCATCTCGGCGGCCGCAAGACGCGTGCCGTCGCGGACGAATGCCGGGCTTACGTGGCGGGCCTCGGTGGGCCAGATGGCTTCCTGCAGCCAGCGCATCAGCGGCAGGTCGTCGGCGATGCCGCGCATGAGGTTCATTGCTGCGTGCGCATGAAGATTCACCATGCCGGGGATGAGCAGATGGGTGGGCAGGCTCACCTCACGTTCGGCTCGATAGTGCCGGTGTGCTTCGGCCTGAGGCATCACACCCACGATGCGTCCATCCCGAACGGCCACTGCGTGGTTCTCGAGGACAGTGTTGACGGGTGCAACCGGGGCGATCCAGCGTGTGTTGATGACCAGGTCGGCGGGCTCGTTCAAGTTCTCGTCTCCGTCGGGTAAGGGGGGCGGGCAAGGGTAATGCAGGCCGGGGGCATTACATTGCCTCGTGCAGGCCGGTTCGTGCAAGAATTGCACTGTTTTCCAGCGCTGCGTAGTGGAGCGCCTGCCTCCACGGAATGAAAATGAACGCGACTCCGGACCGGATCGGGAAGTACAGGATCATCAGGGAAATCGGCCGTGGTGCAACGGCGGTGGTCTATCTCGCCGAATGCGACGATTACCCTACGCCCGTGGCGCTCAAGCATGTGCGCTTCGGCGACCGCGGCCGCGACGAGGCCAAATGGAGCCGGCGCCTGATCAAGCTGCTTCGGGCGGAGCAGGCGGTGTCCGGGCGCCTTGATCACCCGAATATCATCCGTATCTTCGATGCTTCGGTCGATGCCGAGCAGGCCTATGTGGTGATGGAGTATTTTCCGGGTGAATCGCTCGAGCGCTTTTGCGGGTTCGAGAACCTGCTGCCCATCCATCGCACGATCGCGATCGTGTTCAAGTGTTGCATGGCGCTGGATCACGCCTATCGGCAGGGGGTCGTTCATCGCGACATCAAGCCGGCGAACATCCTGGTGGATGAGCGCGACAATGTAAAAATTACCGACTTCGGTCTGGCGCTCAACATCAACAAGAAGCTCGATACCGACTCTACCTTCATCATGGGGGTCGGTTCGCCCGCCTACATGAGCCCGGAACAGATCAAGGGCTACCCGCTCAACCAGAAGACCGATCTCTATTCGCTTGGTGTCGTGCTGTTCCACATGCTCACAGGGCGGCTGCCATTCCGCGCCAGCAATCCGGCGCAGCTCGTCTACAAGATCATCAACGCCGATCCGCCCTCGGTCTCGCAGCTGAACCCGGACGTGCCCGAGCAGATGGACGCGGTGATCCGCAAGGCGCTGGAAAAGGACCTGTACTCGCGTTACCGCAATGGCGCGGAGTTTGCTAAGGATCTGGCAGCGGTTCGCTACCGCATCCTGGACGAGAGTTACGTGCCGCCGGATTCGGCGCGTTTCACTCAGTTGCGCCGCATGGCCTTCTTTACAGAGTTCGAGGATGTGGACCTATGGGAGGTGCTGCGCATCTGCTCGTGGCGCAAGGTGGAGCAGGAGGTGGCCTTGATGCGCGAAGGCGATACCGACCAGCGGTTCGGTATCGTGCTTGCGGGGCGGGTCGAACTCTCTAGGAACGGCAAGCGGGTCATGGAGCTCGGCCCGGGCGAGGTGTTCGGTGTGCAGGCCTGGCTGGACCAGCTCGAGCATCGTCACATGCTCACGGTTGTGTCGCTCGAGCCGCTGAGTTACCTGGAGGTCAATCCGGCGGCGCTTGCGCTGGCTACCGATGAGGTACAGGAGCGCTTCAAGCGCCAAGTCGCCACCGCCGTGGTGCGCAGGCTCGCGTCGCTTTCTGCTCAACTTGCCGAGGAGGCGCCCGAGGCTGTGCGGGCGCAGCGATCTGCGCCTGTGAGCCATGACCTGCAACTGCTCGACCCCTGAACGCCATCCTCCGGTGGATCCTCCGTGGGGGATGGTCGCCTCCCCCGGCACATGCCCTATTGAGCTGCGCCTAGTTTGCGTGCGCGTTCGAGGCTGGTCTTGCGCGCTTCGGGTGTCGAAGGCGCCAGCGCGAGCCAGTTGCCCAGGTGCGCGCACGTGAGCTCGGTGAGTGCCTGCATCCATTCGTGGCGCTCATTCAGGCAGGGGATGTAGTGGAAGGCCTTGCCGCCTTTCTCCAGGAACGCCTCCCTGCACTCCATGCCAATTTCCTCCAGGGTCTCGAGACAGTCCGAGACGAAGCCTGGGCACATCACGTCGACGCGGCCCACCCCCTGTGCCGCGAGCGCCTCGAGCGTGGGCTGCGTGTAGGGTTGGAGCCATTCGGCCTTGCCGAAGCGCGACTGAAAGGTCACCAGCACCTTCTCCGGCGCGAGGCCAAGCCCTTCCGCCACCAGCCGGCCGGTCTTGTGGCATTCGCAATGATAGGGGTCACCCAGATCGAGCGAGCGCCGCGGCACACCATGGAAGCTGAGCAACAGGCGATCGGGTTCGCCGTTCGCGGCCCAGTGGTCGCGCACGCTCTGCACCAGCGCCGCGATGTAGCCCGGATGGTCGTGGAAGTTGCGTACGAAGCGGACTTCGGGCTGATTGCGCCAGCGTGCCATGCAGCGTCCCACCTCATCCACGACGGTGGCGGAGGTGCTTGCCGAATACTGCGGGTAGAGCGGTAGCACGAGGATGCGGGTGCAGCCGCGTGCGCGCATGGCATTGAGGGTGTCCTCGATCGAGGGCGTTCCATATCGCATCGCATACGCGACGTCGAGTTCCCCGTGGCCGGCTTTCGCGAGATATCCGGCGAGCAGCTTGGTCTGGCGCTCGGTGTGCACCTTCAGGGGGGAGCCTTCGTCGGTCCAGATGGTGGCGTATTTTGCGGCCGAGGCCTTGGGGCGGGTGTTGAGGATGATGCCGTTGAGGATCAGCCACCAGATCGGGCGTGGAATCTCTACCACGCGTGGATCGGACAGGAACTGCTTGAGGTAGGGGCGCAGCGCGGCCGCGGTGGGTGCCTCGGGGCTGCCCAGGTTGACGAGCAGCACGCCGGTACGGGGCGTATCGTCGTGTTTGAAAGGCGGTTCTTTCCAGTAACGGGACATCGGATTCCTTGTCGTTCTTTCTGTTGTCGCGGCCAGTGGTGTGGGTCCGCCCTCAGTTGCGGGCGGACAGCGCGTTGGAGAGCAGGCGAGCGGTGATGTCGACGATCGGGATCACGCGGTCGTAGGCCATGCGTGTCGGGCCGATCACGCCCAGGGAGCCCACGACCTGACCATCCACCTCGTACGGGGCAGTGATGACGCTGCAGCCGTCCAGGGGCTCCAGGCCGGATTCGCCACCGATGAAGATCTGCACGCCTTCGGCCCGGTTCGACAGGTCGAGCAACTGCATCAGGCCGGTACGCTGTTCGAAAAGCTTGAACAGCTCGCGCAGGCGCGACATGTTCGAGGACAGGTCGTCGATGTCGAGCAGGTTGGTTTCGCCCGAAATCACGTAGTTCGACGCGTTGTCCTCGGCCGCCTGCGCGCCTGCGTCCACCGTTGCGCTCATCAGCTCGGTCATGTCGCTGCGCAGCTGTCGGAGTTCATCCTTGAGTCGGATGCGGATCTCGTCGAAGGACAAGCCGGCGTAGTGTTCGTTCAGGTACTGCGTGGTGGCCCCAAGTTCGGCGGAGCTATAGCCGCGGCGGGTGAGGAGCAGACGGTTCTGCACGTCGCCACCGGTGGTGACGATGATAAGCAGGATCCGGTTTTCGGCGAGGCTGATGAACTCGAACTGGCGGATGCGCACCGCTTCCTTGCGCGGCGCGACGACCACCCCCGCGAAGCGGGTGAGATCCGAGAGCAGATGTGAGGCAGAACTGATCAGGCGTTGCGGCTGATCGGGCGGCAGTTGCCCCTTCAGTGCGCGTACACGCTCGCTGCCGAGTGGCTGCACGGTGAGCAGGGTATCCACGAAGAAGCGGTAGCCCCGCGCCGTCGGAATGCGCCCTGCCGAAGTGTGCGGGCTTGCAATGAAGCCCATCTCCTCAAGGTCGCTCATCACATTGCGCACCGTGGCGGGTGACAGCTCCAGTCCGGAAAAGCGCGACAGTGCGCGCGAACCAACCGGCTGCCCATCGGCGATGTAGCGTTCGATCAGGGTCTTGAGCAGGATCTGGGAGCGGGTGTCGATGGAATTCATGGCAGTCGGGAATATAGCCCGGATTCTACGGAAGCGTCCCTTCGCAGGCCAGTTGGCCGGGCTACATTGGCCGGATCGCGCGATCCGCAAAGCTTCTCTCCTTCGGCTTCTCCGGAACTCTTTGGCGTCATGCCCGAGGGCTGGGCATTGTGGTTTAATCCAGGTCCATGAGCACGAACTTCCGCACGATTGCCCTCATCGGCAAGTACCAGAGTACCGACGTGGCCGAGTCGGTGCTCTCGGTCGCGCGCTATCTGCGTGATCGTGGCCTCACCGTATTGATCGAGCAGGGCACCGCGAGTTCGATCGGTGGCGTGCACGATTTTCCGGTGGCGAGCTACGAATACATCGGTGTGAGCGCCGACCTCGCCGTCGTTGTCGGCGGAGATGGAAGCATGCTGCATAGTGCGCGCCGGCTCGTCGATCATGGCGTACCCCTGGTCGGGGTCAATCTGGGCCGGCTGGGTTTTCTGACCGACATTTCGCGCAGCCATGCCAGCGAGCGCCTGGGCGAGATGCTGGATGGCCATTACACGGAAGAGCATCGTTTCATGCTCGATGCGGAGGTGCTGCGAGGTGGGGAACGTGTGTTCCATACGCTCGCGCTCAACGACGTGGTGGTCAACAAGGGCGATCTGGGGCGCATGATCGAATTCGACCTCTCCATCGATGGGGAATTCGTCTACACGCAACGCTCGGACGGCATGATCGTGTCCACGCCGACCGGCTCGACCGCCTACGCGCTCTCCGCCAATGGCCCGATCCTGCACCCGAGTGTGGGCGGGATCGCCCTGGTGCCGCTGTGTCCGCATGCGCTTACGGCGCGTCCGATCACGTTGCCCGACAGTTGCTGCATCGACATCGCCATGCTGCCCCTGCAGGATGCGCGCGTGCATTTCGACGGCCAGACACGCTTCGACCTGCGTGCGGGAGACTGCGTGCGGCTCAAGCGTTCTGTGCACACGCTGCGTCTGCTGCACCCGAAGGGCTACAGCTACTTCGACATGCTGCGCGAGAAGCTTCACTGGAGCGCCGCGCCGCGGAACTGATCCGGTCGCTGGTGCAAACGAACGCGCTCTTGCGCTGCTCGCTTTTCTTCCGTTTCGAAACCCGCTTTTCCTTTGATTTGCCTCGCTACGATGCTGCGCAGCCTGACCATTCGTGATTTTGTCATCGTCGACCGGCTCGATCTGGAATTCGAGCCGGGCTTTGGCGCCCTGACCGGCGAAACCGGGGCAGGCAAATCCATCCTGCTCGATGCGCTTGGTCTTGCGCTCGGTGGCCGCGGGGATGCCGCCGCAGTGCGTCAGGGGCGCGAGCGCGCCGAGGTGGTCGCCGAGTTCGATCTGCCGGTCGAGGGCGGGCTTCGTGCCTGGCTGGTGGAGCAGGGCTTGGGTGTTGAAGAGGATTGCGCGATCCTGCGCCGGACCATCGACGCCGGCGGACGCAGCCGGGCCTGGATCAATGGCAGCGCTGTAACGCTTACGCAACTGCGCAGCGCGGGGGAGTGGCTGGCCGATATTCACGGACAGCATGCGCACCACGCTTTGTTGCGTGGCGAGGCGCAGCGCGCGCTGCTGGACGCCCAGGCTGGAGCGCTTGGCCTCGCGGCGGAGGTGGCGGATAGGCATCGTGAATGGCAGCGAATGCTGCGTCTGCAGCGGGAGGCCGAGGTGGATTCGGCCAGCTCGGCCAAGGAGCGCGAACTGCTTGGCTGGCAACTTGGCGAGTTGGAAGAGCTTGGCTTCGATGTCGAGGAATGGCTCGCGCTGGAAGCCGAGCATGGACGTCTTGCCCATGCTGCAAGCATTTTGGAAGGCGCCGAGGAAACACTGGCCGTGCTTGGGGAAGGCGACGCGGCGGTCTGTTCGATGCTCCGGCATCTGGATGCGCGCATCAGCGGGCTGTGCGAGTTCGACCCCGGGTTGGCCGACGTGCGCGAGTTACTCGGTGCTGCGGCGATTCAGGCGGACGAAGCCCTGCACGCCTTGCGTCGTTACCACGACCGGCTGGACCTGGACCCCGCACGGCTGGCAGAGGTGGAACGCCGCATCGCCGCCGTCATGGACATGGCGCGCAAGCACCGCGTGGCGCCGGAGGCGCTTCCCGAGCTTGCCGATCAGTGGCGCACGCGGCTGGCTACACTCGAGGCCACTGCCGATCCGCAGCGCCTGGCCGCAGCCGCGCGTGAGGCCGAGCAGCACTACATGGAAGCAGCACGTGCGCTGTCGCTCCAGCGCGCGCCGGCAGCGCGCAGGCTGTCTGAAGAGATCAGCGCTGCGATGCAGGACCTCGCGATGGCGGGCGGGCGCTTCGAGATCGCGCTCGAGGCCTGCCCGCCCGGGGCAAACGGGCTGGAGGGTGTCGAGTTCCGCGTTGCTGCCAACGCCGGGCAGGCATTGCGCAGCCTGGCGAAGGTGGCGTCCGGCGGCGAGCTCTCGCGCATCGGGCTTGCCATTCAGGTGATGACGAGCCGGGACGCGGCAGTGCCGACGCTGATTTTCGACGAGGTGGATGTGGGTATCGGCGGTAGGGTCGCCGAGATCGTTGGCAAACTGCTGGCGCGCCTGGGCAGGGAGCGTCAGGTTCTGTGCGTGACGCACCTGCCGCAGGTGGCCGCTTGTGCCGACTGGCAGTGGCGAATCGCGAAGCGGGACCACGATGGCGAAACGCTGAGCGAAGTCTCCCCGCTTGCGCACGAGGCGCGCGTGGAGGAGATTGCGCGTATGCTCGGCGGCGTGCACATTACCGCCACCACGCGCCAGCACGCCGCCGAACTGCTCGGTGCGCGCTGAGCGCGGGCGGCTGCCTCAGTCCTCGCGCTCGAGGTTGGGGCAGTTCTCGCGCGTGCAGTCCGCGTAAATGTAGAGTGCGTGATCGCGGATCTTGAATCCGCGCTCTTCGGCGATCTTGTTCTGCCGACGCTCGATCTCCGCGTCGAAGAATTCCTCGACCTTGCCGCACTGCATGCACACGAGGTGGTCGTGATGCCCGCCCTCGTTCAGTTCGAACACGGCCTTGCCCGATTCGAAGTAGTGCCGCTCGAGCAGTCCAGCCTGCTCGAACTGGGTCAGCACGCGATAGACCGTCGCCAGGCCGATGTCCATGCCTTCGTTCATCAGTGCGCGGTAAACGTCCTCCGCGGTCAGATGGCGCTGATCCGAATGCTGAAAGAGGTCGAGGATCTTCAGGCGCGGATAGGTCGCCTTGAGGCCGATGCTTTTCAGGTTCTTGGAGTTGTCTGACATTGGACTGGGCAAGTGATGAGGGCCTGAAGGGGGCGTATTCGCCGGGGGGCGGCCACGGCAGCGAGGCGAAGCGGTGACCGGGAGAGGGCGCAGCAGCGCCTTATGAACGCGCCTATGTTATATTTTTTACCCCTTTCTGAGAACAGCGACTCCGTCGCGACCAGGTCCGAACACCCACATGCGTTCCCACTTCGCTGCCGCGCTCGTCGCCACCAGCCTGCTCGCAGGCTGCTCCTTCGACTCCCTGGTCGGGGTCGTCAATCCTTATCGCATCGACGTCCGGCAAGGCAATTACGTCGACCAGGAAATGGTATCCCAGTTGCAGCGAGGCATGACGCGCGACCAAGTGCGTTACGTGCTCGGGACACCCCTGGTGGTGGGGATGTTCCGCAAGGATCGGTGGGATTACGTCTATCGCTACCGCCCGGGGCATGCCGATGCGCAGCAGCGTGTGATCTCGCTGTTCTTTGAAGGCGATGCGCTTGAGCGGATCGAAGGTGACGTCGAGGCAGGCAGTGGCGCGGAGGCGTCCGGCGAAACCGGCGCGGTGCGCAGTCGTGTGGTCGAACTGCCGGCCGCAACGGCGCGCTGAGGGCGCGTTCGGCTTGGAACAGTCCCTTGGAACCCCCGGGTTCGCAACCGTTCACATCGTCGGCGCGCCTGCCGGGTGCGTCGCGTCGTTCAGGAATACATGAAGATGTCGGAGATTCGAGTCGCGATTGCCGGAGCATCCGGCCGAATGGGGCGCATGCTGATCGAGGCGGCGCTCGCGGAGGAAGGCGTGGTGCTGGCAGCCGCCTTCGATCGGCCGGGTACGCCTTTCATCGGCCGCGATGCGGGCGAGATGGCTGGTGTTATGACCGGTGTGGCGATCGGTGACGATGCGGAGCGCGCGATTGGCGCAGCCGACTGTGTGATCGACTTCACCCGCCCCGAGGGAACGCTCACCCATCTCGCGCTGGCTCGCCGTCTGGGTAAGGCAATGGTGATCGGTACGACCGGATTCGACCAGGCGGGCAAGGCCGAAATTGCGGCAGCCGGTCAGGAGATCCCCGTCGTGTTCGCGCCCAACATGGCCGTTGGGGTCAATGCCGTGTTCAGGCTGCTCGAGGTGGCGGCCCGCATCCTGTCCGAGGGTTATGACGTAGAGGTGATCGAAGCGCATCATCGCTTCAAGGTCGATGCGCCTTCGGGCACTGCGTTGCGCATGGGTGAGGTGGTGGCGCGCGAGCTCGGTCGGGATCTCGATCGCTGCGCAGTGTATGGGCGCGAAGGCCATACCGGCGAGCGCAGCTCCGAGACGATTGGTTTCTCCACGATTCGTGGCGGCGACGTCGTCGGCGATCACACGGTCCTCTTCGCGGGGATCGGTGAACGCATCGAGATCACGCACAAGTCTGGCAGCCGGATGCCCTATGCGCTCGGCTCCATGCGCGCCGCGCGCTTTCTGGCCGGTCGCAGCAGTGGCTTGTTCGACATGCAGGACGTGCTCGGGCTGCGCTGAACGAGGTCCGTGCCGTGTCCGGCGAAACGCCCCCTTCCCCTCGTGAGCCCGATCAGTCGGCAAGCTCCGCAGCGGGCGAAGAGGTGCTCACCGAGGCCTGCGCGAGGGCGCGGCGGCAGCTGGAGTTGCTGTGCGATACGACCGGCGCCGGGGTTTGGGAGCTGGATCTCGAGAGCGGTGTCGTGCAGACCGACACGCGTTGGCGCGCCCGCCTTGGCTATGAAACATCCGAAACGATCGAATGGTCCGACCTGATCGAGGAAGGGGGCGTAGAGCGAATCCAAGCGGTACTGCGGGCGCTGTTGAAGGAGGAGGTGCCCGATTTGATCGTGGAGTTGCGCTTCCGCGCCTGTGACGGCAGCTGGCGCTGGATCGAGCTGCGGGGGCGTACGGCGGGCGCACCGTTCGAGGGGCGCTGGACACTCGTCGAAGGTACCTACCGCGACGTCACGCAGCGCAAGCAGCGCGAGCTTGAACTGCTTGAGGCCAAGGAGGCGGCGGAAGCCGCCAGCCGTGCAAAGGGTGACTTTCTGGCGAACATGAGCCACGAGATCCGCACGCCGATGAACGGCATCATCGGCATGACGGACCTCCTGCTCGACTCCGGCATGGTGGGCGAGCAGCGCGAATACCTGCTTACGGTCAAATCGTCGGCGGATGCACTGCTCACCATCATCAACGACATCCTGGATTTCTCGCGCATCGAGGCCGGGCAGCTGAGCGTGGAGGAGATCGACTTCTCGATCTCGTCGGTGGTGGCGGAAACCTGCAGGGTGCTCGCGTTGCGTGCTTCACAGAAGGGCATCGAACTGTTCCATGACATCGATCCCGACGTCCCCCGGGTGCTGCGGGGTGATCCGACACGCCTGCGACAGATACTGGTCAACCTGATTGGCAACGCAGTGAAATTCACCGAACGGGGCGAGATCTGCGTACGCGTGGAACGTGCCGAGCGCGGCGAGGAGATCGATCAGCTGAGGTTCTCGGTGCGCGACACGGGGTGCGGCATTCCTGCGGACAAGCTCGAGGCGATTTTTGCTGCATTTTCCCAGGCAGACACCTCCACGACGCGCAAGTATGGCGGTACGGGGCTGGGCCTCGCGATCACGCGTCAACTCGTCGAGCTGATGCATGGGCGCGTCGAGGTCGAGAGCCGGCTCGGCGCGGGGAGTACCTTCAGCTTCACACTGCCGTTGCGCCCGATTGCCGGACGGGCAGAGAGCATGCCGCCGGGCCTCGCGGGAACGCGTGTGCTGGTAGGCGCGACCAATGCAGCATTCGGCGCGTATCTGTGTCGCACCCTGGCGCGCTGTGGCCTGCGCCCGGAGCATGCAGGGGACGGGCAGGCCGTGCTTGCAGCCCTCGTCGCGGCCCGCGACGGGCGTGATCCCTATCACTTCCTGCTGCTGGATGCGGATATGCCGGATCCGGGTGGCTTGGCGCTTGCGCATCGCTTCGCGGACCTGGACCGGAGGGTGGATCGCATCGTCATGATGCTCGCCAGCCATGCACAGCGCAACGAGGCAGTGCGCTGCGCCGAGCTCGGCATCCAGCACAGGCTCGCGAAGCCTTTCGCGACCGAGGATCTGCTGTCGGTGCTCGAACTCGCACGTTCCGGGAAGGCCTCCGGGGAGGAACCGTCGCAGGCGGGAGGGGGAGATGGCGCTGCGTTCATGCTCGACCCCGTCATGCTTCCGCCGAGCCCGGATGGGTGCGAGACAGCGCGCCTGAGGATCCTGGTGGCCGAGGACAACCCGGTCAACCAGACAGTGGCGCAGCGTATCCTCGAGCGTGCCGGTCATGAGGTGACGGTGGTCGATAACGGCGAGCAGGCGCTGGAGGCGGTCGAGGAGGGCCGCTTCGACCTGATCCTGATGGACGTCCAGATGCCGGTGATGGGCGGAATGGAGGCGACGCAGGCCATTCGTGCGCACGAAGCGAGACGCAGCTGGGTGGTGCAGGACGACTGGCGCCCGATCCCGATCGTCGCAATGACGGCCCATGCCATGGAGGGTGACCGTCAGCGCTGCCTGGATGCCGGAATGGACGACTACGTGGCCAAGCCGATCCAGCCGAAGGCGCTTTTCGCCGCCATCGAGCGGGTCCTGGCCCCGCGCGCGACGGATGAGGTGGCCAGCGACATCACCTTCCTCGAACTTGGGGCCGATGATCGGCGGCAGATTGCCAGTCTGGACGAGGCGCGCGAGATGTTCGGTGGCGACGAGGGCGTGGTGAAGCAGCTCGTGACTGTGTTTCTCGACGATCATAATCACATCATCGGCGAACTGCAGGCGGCGGCAGCGGACATGGACTATGCGCGGCTCGCGCAGATCGCGCATTCGGTCAAGGGCTCGGTGGGGCTGTTCGCCGCGCGGCGCGCGGTAGATGCGGCGCTTGAGTTGGAGACGCTCGCGCGGGCCGGTGACGCACAGGCGCCCGCCAACCAGGCCAGGGTGCTGATCGGTGAGTTGCGGCTGCTCGCGCAGGCGCTGCAGGGGGAGCTGGGCAAGGCTCCGCCCTAGCGTGCGGCGTTGTTGCCAGTTTGCCTTGAGGCGGCCGGAAATATACAATTCAAGGGTTTGTTAAGCGGGATCGGCCCGGAGGCCCGTCCCGCTTTTTGTACATATCGGGCGCGCAGGCTGCGCGCCCCTGAATCTTCCAGCTGAATCCAGGAGCTTTTCGTGAGTGCATTCCCGTCCGCCCTTCTTGCGCTTGCCGACGGAACGGTTTTCCACGGCAAGGGTATCGGCGCGGTTGGCAGCACGGTCGGCGAAGTGGTGTTCAACACCTCGATGACGGGCTATCAGGAAATCCTGACCGACCCGAGCTACTGCCGCCAGATCGTCACGCTGACCTATCCGCACATCGGCAACACCGGCGTCAATACCGAGGACGTCGAGTCGACCCGGGTGCAGGCAGCCGGCCTCGTGATCCGCGACCTGCCCATCCTCGCTTCCAATTTCCGCATGTCCGAGCGGCTCGACAGCTACCTCAGGGCGCAGAACGTCGTCGCGATCGCCGGGCTCGACACCCGCCGCCTGACGCGCGTGCTGCGCGAGAAGGGTGCGCAGGCGGGCTGTATCGTCACCGCCGCCGAGGGCGAAACCCTTAACGCTGATGCTGCCGTGGCCCAGGCCCGCAGTTTCCCGGGGCTGGCCGGCATGGACCTGGCCAAGGTGGTGAGTGCGAGCGAGCGTTATCCATGGGCCGAATCCGAGTGGGTGCTGGGCGAAGGCTACGGCAAGTGCGAGGATGGTCGTTTCCATGTCGTCGCCTATGACTTTGGTGTGAAGTACAACATCCTGCGCATGCTTGCCGAGCGTGGTTGCCGCCTGACGGTGGTGCCGGCGCAGACGCCTGCTGCCGAAGTGCTGGCGCTGCAGCCCGATGGGGTGTTCCTGTCCAACGGCCCCGGCGACCCTGAGCCCTGCGACTACGCCATCGAGGCGATCCGCGAACTGATCGCGGCGCGCGTGCCGACCTTCGGCATCTGCCTCGGCCACCAGTTGCTGGCGCTTGCCTCGGGTGCAAAGACCATGAAGATGAAGTTCGGCCACCACGGGGCGAACCATCCGGTCAAGGATCTAGACAGCGGTCAGGTGCTGATCACCAGCCAGAACCACGGCTTCGCGGTCGACCCCACCTCCATGCCGGCGAACCTTCGCGTGACCCACCAGTCTCTGTTCGACGGCTCGAACCAGGGCATCGCCCGTACCGACGCCCCGGCCTTCTCGTTCCAGGGGCATCCCGAGGCGAGCCCCGGTCCGCATGATGTCGCGTACCTGTTCGATCGCTTCATCGGTCTGATGGAATCCGCCAAGTAATCCGGCAAACGGCGGGCGCAGGCCCGCCGCCCCCAGTTTTGGACGTGCGCGCCTTGCGCCGTCGACGAATCACCGAGGCAAGACAATGCCGAAACGTACAGACATAAAGAGCATCCTGATCATCGGGGCAGGCCCCATCATCATCGGCCAGGCCTGCGAATTCGACTACTCGGGTGCCCAGGCCTGCAAGGCCCTGCGGCAGGAAGGTTACAAGGTCATCCTGGTCAACTCGAACCCGGCGACCATCATGACCGATCCGGAGACGGCCGATGTCACCTACATCGAGCCGATTACCTGGCAGGTCGTCGAGCGCATCATCGAGAAGGAGCGCCCCGACGCGGTGCTGCCGACCATGGGCGGACAGACCGCGCTCAACTGCGCGCTCGACCTCGCCCGCCACGGCGTGCTTGCCAAGTATGGCGTGGAACTCATCGGCGCCTCGGAAGAGGCGATCGACAAGGCCGAGGATCGCCTCAAGTTCAAGGATGCGATGACCAAGATCGGTCTCGGTTCCGCGCGCTCGGGCATCGCCCACAGCATGGAAGAGGCGCTGCAGGTGCAGGGCGGCATCGGCTTCCCGGTGATCATCCGCCCGAGCTTCACGCTCGGTGGAACCGGCGGTGGCATCGCCTACAACATGGAAGAGTTCCAGGATATCTGCAAGCGCGGCCTGGAAGCGAGCCCGACCAACGAACTGCTGATCGAGGAATCGCTGCTCGGCTGGAAGGAGTACGAGATGGAGGTCGTCCGCGACAAGGCGGACAACTGCATCATCGTGTGCTCAATCGAGAACCTCGATCCGATGGGCGTGCACACCGGAGACTCGATCACCGTCGCGCCGTCGCAGACGCTGACCGACAAGGAATACCAGATCATGCGGAACGCCTCGATCGCGGTGTTGCGCGAGATCGGGGTGGATACGGGGGGGTCGAACGTACAGTTCGCGATCAACCCCAAGGACGGTCGCATGATCGTCATCGAGATGAACCCACGTGTGTCGCGCTCGTCTGCGCTGGCCTCCAAGGCCACCGGCTTCCCGATCGCCAAGGTCGCGGCCAAGCTCGCGGTCGGATACACGCTGGACGAGCTCAAGAACGAAATCACCGGCGGAGCCACCCCGGCCTCGTTCGAGCCCTCGATCGACTATGTCGTCACGAAAATCCCGCGCTTCGCGTTCGAGAAGTTCCCCCAGGCCAACGACCGCCTGACCACCCAGATGAAGTCGGTGGGCGAGGTCATGGCGATGGGTCGCAGCTTCCAGGAGTCGTTCCAGAAGGCCCTGCGCGGGCTGGAGGTCGGCGTATATGGTCTGGATGAGGTGGAAGCCGACCGCGAGGACCTCGAGCACGAGCTCGCCAGTCCGGGCGCGCAGCGCATCTGGTACGTGGGCCAGGCCTTCCGTGAGGGCATGAGCCTCGAACAGGTCTTCAACCTCTCGAAGATCGACCCGTGGTTCCTCGCCCAGATCGAGGACATCGTGCTGTCCGAGAAGGCGCTCGCCGGTCGTTCGCTGAAGGCGCTGCAGGCGCCCGAACTGCGCGAGCTGAAGAAGAAGGGTTTCTCCGACCGCCGCCTGGCCAAGCTGCTTAATACCGACGAGACCGCCGTGCGCCTGCACCGCCACGCGTTGGGCGTGCGCCCGGTGTTCAAGCGCGTTGACACCTGCGCAGCCGAGTTTGCCACCTCGACCGCCTATCTCTACTCGTCCTATGAGGAAGAGTGCGAGGCGATGCCGACCGAGCGCAAGAAGATCATGGTGCTCGGCGGTGGTCCCAACCGCATCGGCCAGGGCATCGAGTTCGACTACTGCTGCGTGCACGCGGCACTCGCGCTGCGCGAGGACGGGTACGAGACCATCATGGTCAACTGCAACCCGGAAACCGTATCCACCGACTACGACACTTCGGATCGTCTGTACTTCGAGCCGATCACGCTCGAGGATCTGCTCGAAATCGTGCACATCGAGAAGCCGGTCGGCGTGATCGTGCAGTTCGGCGGCCAGACGCCGCTCAAGCGTGCCCAGGCGCTTGCGGACAACGGTGTGCCGATCATCGGCACCAGCCCGGACATGATCGACGCCGCTGAGGACCGGGAGCGCTTCCAGAAGCTACTGAACGACCTCGGCCTCAAGCAGCCGCCCAACCGCACCGCCCGCACGCCGGAAGAGGCGGTGCGCCTGGCCGCCGAGATCGGCTACCCGCTGGTGGTGCGTCCATCCTATGTGCTCGGTGGGCGCGCGATGGAGATCGTGCACGAGCAGAAGGACCTCGAGCGCTACATGCGTGAGGCGGTCAAGGTGTCCAACGAGTCGCCGGTTCTGCTCGACCGCTTCCTCAACGACGCCACCGAGGTGGACGTTGACGCGCTGTCCGACGGCAAGCAGGTGATGATCGGCGGCATCATGGAGCATATCGAGCAGGCCGGCGTGCACTCGGGCGACTCCGCCTGCTCGCTGCCGCCCTACACGCTGACGCCGGCGCTGCAGGACGAACTGCGCCGTCAGACCGAAGCGATGGCGCGGGCGCTCAACGTCGTCGGCCTCATGAACGTGCAGTTCGCGATCCAGGGCGAGGGCGACAATGCGGTGGTCTATGTGCTTGAGGTGAACCCGCGTGCCTCGCGCACGGTGCCCTTTGTGTCGAAGGCCTGCTCGCTTCCGCTGGCCAAGATCGCCGCGCGCTGCATGGCCGGCCAGACGCTGGCCGAGCAGGGCGTGACGGGCGAGGTCGTGCCGCCGTACTACTCGGTCAAGGAAGCGGTGTTCCCGTTCGTGAAGTTCCCGGGCGTGGATACCATCCTCGGCCCCGAGATGAAGTCCACCGGCGAAGTCATGGGCGTAGGTCGCAGCTTCGCCGAGGCCTTCGTCAAGAGCCAGATGGGTGCCGGCGTGCGCCTGCCGACCTCGGGCACGGTGTTCATCAGTGTGCGTCCGGGTGACCGCCCTGTGGCGATCGAGGTCGCGCGCGAACTCCACGAACTTGGGTTCTCGCTGGTGGCGACCCGCGGTACTGCCTCGGTGATCGAAGGTGCCGGCATTCCGGTGAGCGTGGTCAACAAGGTCAATGAAGGGCGGCCGCACATCGTCGACATCATCAAGAACCAGGAAGTGGTGCTGGTGATCAACACGGTGGAGGAGAAGCGTCAGGCGATTGCGGACTCGCGCTCGATTCGTACCAGTGCGCTTGCCGCCAAGGTTTCCATCTTCACGACCATCGAAGGTGCGCGCGCCGCATGCATGGGCATGCGCCATCTGGCCAGCGGCCTCGAGGTCTACTCGGTGCAGGAACTGCACCAAGAACTGAAGCAGAAAGCATGAACAAAACCCCGCTCACCGTTGCTGGCGCCGAGAAATTGCGCGCCGAGCTGCATCGCCTCAAGACCGTGGAGCGCCCCAACGTGATCGCTGCGATCGCGGAGGCGCGCTCTCACGGCGACCTGTCGGAGAACGCTGAATACGAAGCCGCCAAGGACCGTCAGGGATTCATCGAAGGCCGGATCATGGAGGTCGAGGCCAAGCTCGCTACCGCCCAGATCATCGACCCGCAGTTGCTCGACGCCGATGGACGCTGTGTGTTCGGCGCGACGGTCGAACTCGAAGATCTCGACTCCGGGCAGGTCGTTACCTACCAGATCGTGGGTGACGACGAGGCCGACATCAAGGAGAACAAGATCTCCATCAGCTCACCGATCGCGCGAGCACTGATCGGCAAGTATGCGGGCGACGTCGCGGAGGTGCAGGCCCCCGGCGGTGTGCGCGAGTACGAGGTGATCGACGTCCGCTATATCTGACCGCAGCCGCGTGGCGGATACCGGCAACGAAAAAGGCGGTGCGCTGCACCGCCTCTTCTTTTTGCTGCTCGCTGGGGTCAGCCAGGCGCTTCAGCGCCCCCGCGAGCCGCTGCTTGTGCCCCGCGTGCGCGGTGCCGGGCTGCGGGCGGGTGAGCGGCGGGATTCGGCGCTGGCCTTGGCCAGTGCCGCGCGGCGCGCTGCGGCCGCGAACGCAGCGGCGGACTTGGCCGTCGCCGCGCGCGCCGGTTTCTTTTCGGGTGCGGCTGCGGGCTTGTCTTCCTCACGGCGCTGACGCCAGACGATGAGGATGTTGCCGATGTGCTGCACCGGCTCCGCATCCAGGGTCGCGCAGAGCTCCTGCATCAGCGCGTCACGCTGCTCGCGCTCGGTGCCCTGGACTTTCACCTTAATGAGCTCATGCGCTTGCAGCGAGCGCTCGATCTCGGCGAGGACGTTCGGTGCGAGGCCGTTGCCGGCAATCGTGACCACGGGGTTGAGGTGGTGGGCGCGGGCGCGCAGGTCGCGGCGCTGGGCCGGGGTGAGCTCGGTCATTGAGGTTCTCTGGATACTGGATACTGGATGCCTGGGAGGCGGATTCTACTCTGTGCGCGGGGGTGGGTGGTCCTTCATGGACGAGTGGGCCCGATATGGATAAGCGGATGAAGGCATGAAGAAGAACAAGACGAGTCGCGCCTGGGTGCACGACCATTTGAACGATCCGTGGGTGCAGCGAGCCCAGGCGGAGGGGTACCGCGCCCGCGCGGCATACAAGCTGATCGAGATCGACGAGCGCGATCACCTGCTGCGCTCTGGCGCGGTAGTCGTCGACCTGGGGGCGGCGCCGGGCTCCTGGTGCCAGGTCGCGGTCAAGCGCTGTGGGCCGAAGGGAAAGGTGTTTGCACTCGACCTGTTGCCGATGGAGGCCGTTGCGGGCGTGGATTTCCTGCTCGGGGATTTTTCCGAGGATGCGGTGCTCGAAGAGCTCGAGCGGCGACTGGAAGGCGCCCGTGTTGACCTCGTGATGTCCGACATGGCCCCCAACCTGAGCGGGGTGGCCACGGTCGATCAGGCCCGTTCGATCCACCTTTGCGAACTGGCGCTGGATTTCGCAGCGCGACACCTCAAGCCTGGCGGCCAGTTCGTGGTGAAGGTGTTCCAGGGCGAGGGTTTCATGGAGTTCCGGCGCCAGATGGAGGCGGCGTTCTCCAGCGTGCAGGTGCGCAAGCCCAAGGCGTCGCGCGACCGCAGCGCGGAGGTCTATCTGCTGGCGAAGGGCCTCAGGCGGAACTGAATCGCAACGGGTGTCCCCAATAGCGCCTGCCAATGCGGCTCATTGGTTTGCCCGGGGGAACATTCACCACTAGAATCGGTCAGTCGCGTACATGGCCAGAAAGGCTCTCGGGGAATAGAACCTTGAACAATCTCTTCAAAAATCTCGCGATCTGGATGGTCATCGGCGTGGTGCTGATGACCGTATTCAACCAGTTCAACACGCGTCAGACGCCTGCCGCCACCATGGAGTACTCCCAGTTCCTGGAGGAAGCCAAGGCAGGTCGGATCGCGCGCGCGACGATCGACGGGCGCGTGGTCAAGGCGACGACGCAGGAAGGTCGCTCGATCACCGTGTTTACGCCTGGGGTGCAGGACATCTGGATGGTGTCCGATCTGATGCGCTATGGTGTCCAAATCACGGCTTCGAAGCCCGACGAGGAGCAGTCCTTCCTCGCGAGCGTATTCGTGTCCTGGTTCCCGATGCTGCTGCTGATCGGCGTGTGGATCTTCTTCATGCGGCAGATGCAGGGCGGCGGCAAGGGTGGTGCGTTCTCCTTCGGCAAGAGCAAGGCACGCATGCTCGACGAGTCGGCCAATTCGATCACCTTCGCTGACGTGGCGGGGTGCGACGAGGCCAAGGAAGAGGTTTTTGAGCTTGTCGAGTTTCTGCGTGACCCGTCCAAGTTCCAGAAGCTCGGCGGACGCATCCCGAAGGGCGTGCTCATGGTGGGTTCGCCAGGTACCGGCAAGACGCTGCTTGCAAAAGCCATTGCGGGCGAAGCGAAGGTGCCATTCTTCTCGATTTCCGGCTCCGATTTCGTCGAGATGTTCGTCGGCGTGGGTGCTGCGCGCGTGCGCGACATGTTCGAGCAGGCCAAGAAGCACGCGCCCTGCATCATCTTCATTGACGAGATCGATGCGGTCGGCCGCCAGCGCGGTGCTGGTCTGGGCGGTGGTAACGACGAGCGTGAGCAGACCCTGAACCAGTTGCTGGTCGAGATGGACGGCTTCGAGGGTCAGACAGGTGTTATCGTCATCGCAGCGACCAACCGCCCTGACGTGCTCGACCCCGCGCTGCTTCGCCCGGGGCGCTTCGATCGTCAGGTTGTCGTGTCGCTGCCCGACATCCGCGGTCGCGAACAGATCCTCAAGGTGCACATGCGCAAGGTGCCAATCGCGCCCGACGTCGACCCGCAGGTGCTGGCGCGTGGTACGCCGGGCTTTGCCGGCGCGGATCTCGCCAACCTGGTCAACGAGGCGGCGCTGTTCGCAGCGCGGGGCAACAAGCGCCTGGTCGATATGGACGATTTCGAGCGCGCCAAGGACAAGATCATGATGGGCGCGGAGCGCCGGTCGGTGGTCATGCCCGAGGAGGAGCGCCGCAATACCGCCTATCACGAGTCGGGCCATGCGGTGGTTGCACGCCTGCTCGACAAGACCGATCCGGTGCATAAGGTCACGATCATCCCGCGCGGTCGCGCGCTGGGGGTGACCATGCAACTGCCGACCGAAGATCGCTACAGTCAGGATCGCGAGCGGCTGCTGCAGACCATCGCCGTGCTCTTCGGTGGCCGCATTGCCGAAGAGATCTTCATGAAACAGATGACCACCGGAGCGTCCAACGACTTCGCCCGCGCGACTGATCTTGCGCGCCGCATGGTCACGCAGTGGGGCATGTCGGACAACCTCGGCCCCATGGTGTACGGTGAAGAAGAAGGCGAGATCTTCCTCGGGCGTCAGGTGACGACCCATCGCAACGTGTCCGAGGCGACCATGCAGAAGGTGGACGGGGAAATCCGTCGCATCATCGACCAGCAATACGGTCTGGCCCGACGGCTCATCGAGGAGAACAGCGACAAGGTCGAGGCGATGACCAAGGCGCTGCTCGAGTGGGAGACTATCGACGCCGATCAGGTAAACGACATCATGGATGGTCGCCCGCCGCGCCCGCCCAAGCCGGTGCCGGTACCGCCAGCGCGCCCGAAGGACGATGCACCGGGCGCGGCCCCTAACGCCGCTGCTCCGGCGGCCTGATTTACTTCGTTCCTCACTGGGACATTCCGATTCGAGGGCCGGTTTTACCGGCCCTCTCCCTTTCAAGCCCCCCGAGGCCATGCCGCCCCTGGCTTGCGCCCGCCCGGAGTTCACCCCTTGAGCATCCTGCACTGTGGCCGTTTCCGCCTCGATCTGGCGGAGCCGAAGATCATGGCGATCATCAACCTCACCGATGATTCCTTCTCGGGGGATGGTCTTCGTGCGGACACCCGCGCCGCGCTCGTGCGTGCGGAGCAGGCTCTGGAGGAGGGTGCGGACGTGCTCGACATCGGCGCGGAGTCATCGCGCCCGGGTTCAGACCCGGTACCCGAGGCGCAGGAGCGCGAGCGCATCGTGGCTTTCCTTCAGGCCGCGCGGGCATGGGGGGTTCCGCTGTCGGTTGACACCCTCAAGCCCGCGGTGATGTGCGCGGCGCTGGACGCCGGGGCGGACATGATCAACGACATCAATGGTTTCCGTGCGCCCGGCGCGGTGGAGGCCGTGGCAGGGGGCGAGGCCGGTCTGTGCCTGATGCACATGCAGGGGGAGCCCCGCACCATGCAGCAGGACCCGCGCTATGAGGACGTTGTGAGTGAGGTCGCGCGGTTTTTCGCCGAGCGTGTGGCCGTCCTCGTGGCGGCGGGTGTCGGACGCGAGCGGCTCGTGCTCGACCCCGGCTTCGGTTTCGGCAAGAACACCTCGCACAACTACACCCTGCTCCGCGATCTAGGCCGCCTTACCCTGGGTGGCCTTCCCTTGCTTGCGGGGTTGTCGAGAAAATCGATGCTCGGGGCCGTCACTGGACGACCGGTGGAGGATCGCTTGGCCGCGAGCGTTGCCGGCGCGCTGATCGCGGTGCAGAACGGTGCGGGCATCGTGCGCGTGCACGACGTTGCGGCGACCCGCGACGCTTTGCGTGTATGGAAAGCGACGCAGAATCCGTGCTGAAGCCCGTCTCCCGGAGTGTCATAATTCAGCTCTTTTGACGTCTTCGGAGCGAGGATGGGACGCAAGTATTTCGGTACCGATGGGGTTCGTGGCAAAGTGGGCGAGGCACCGATCACACCCGAGTTCGTGATGAAGCTCGGCTATGCTGCGGGTGTGACCCTGGTGGCGCGGGAGCAACTGCCCCCGGGAGAGCACCCTGCAGTCCTGATCGGCAAGGACACCCGCATCTCGGGCTACATGCTCGAAGCGGCCCTCGAGGCCGGTTTTGCGGCAGCCGGGGTCGATGTCATGCTCGCAGGGCCGATTCCCACGCCGGCGGTGGCGTACCTGACGCGCGCACTGCGCCTGCAGGCGGGTGTGGTCATTTCGGCGTCGCACAATCCGTTCTACGACAACGGAATCAAGTTCTTCTCCGCCAGCGGCAGCAAGCTGCCCGACGCGATTGAAGCCGAGATCGAGGCTAGGATCGAAGAACCCATCGGCTGCGCCGAGTCGGCCAGGCTGGGCAAGGCGCGTCGCATTGCGGACGCGGCGGGACGCTACATCGAGTTCTGCAAGAGCACGTTCCCGAACGAGCTAGACCTGCGCGGCATGCGCATCGTGGTCGATTGCGCGCATGGCGCGGCGTATCACATCGCCCCGAAGGTCTTCCATGAACTGGGCGCCGAGGTGGTCGCCGTGGGGGCGGAGCCGAATGGCTTGAATATCAATGACGGCGTTGGTGCGACCCGTCCCGAGAATCTGCGCAAGGCCGTGCTTGCGCAGGGTGCCGATCTGGGGATCGCGCTCGATGGTGACGCCGACCGGATCGTCATGGTGGATCAGACTGGCGAGATTTACGATGGCGACAAGCTGCTCTATGTCGTGGCACGGTCGCGGCACGCCGAGGGGCGGCTCGATGGGGTCGTCGGCACCCTGATGAGCAATCTGGGTTTCGAGCATGCGATCAAGCGCTTGGGTACACCCTTCGCTCGCGCGAAGGTGGGCGACCGCTACGTGCTCGAGATGCTTCAGGCGCGTGGCTGGAAGCTGGGGGGCGAGAATTCGGGTCACATTATCTGCCTGGACCAGCACACCACCGGTGATGGCATCGTCTCTGCACTGCAGGTGCTCGCCGCGCTCAAGCAGCGCGGCGTGTCCCTCGCCGAGGCTTGCGGCGACCTTGTCTTCTATCCGCAGCGGCTGATCAATGTGCGTATGCCGAGCGGTTTTGACTGGGGTGCTGACGATGGCATCGCGAGCGCGAGGCGCCGCGCAGAGGCAATGCTGGGCGAGCGCGGGCGGGTGCTGCTCCGCGCGTCGGGCACCGAGCCCTTGCTGCGTGTGATGGTGGAGGGTCAGGACGGCATGCTCGTCGAGCAACTCGCGCGCGAGATCGCAGACGCCGTGGAGCATGCCTTCGGTTGATGGCCGGAGTAGAGGCGCAGTGCATCCAGCGCTGCGCCCAGTCGGAGCGCGAGCAGGCATTTGCTCCTGGCCTCCGTTCTGTTTCGATGACATGAAACGTCGCTGTAACAATGCATTGCTACCTTACGGGCTCAGTCTTCCAACCCGAGGTAGTGACCATGCGTTTTTCCACCAAGTTTGCACTCGCCGCGTTCTCCACCGCATTCATCGGCCTCAACGCCCACGCTGCGGACATCACCGGCGCAGGTGCGTCCTTCCCGGCGCCGATCTACGCCAAGTGGGCGGATGCATACCAGAAGGCGACCGGCAACCGTGTGAATTACCAGTCGATCGGCTCCGGCGGCGGCATTCGCCAGATCGGTGCCAAGACGGTCGACTTCGGTGCCTCGGACATGCCGCTCAAGCCTGAGAAGCTCGATGAAGGCGGTCTGCAGCAGTTTCCGACCGTGATCGGTGCGGTGGTGCCCGTGGTCAATATCGAAGGCGTCGAGCCTGGTGAGATGAAGCTCACCGGCGAGGTTCTGGCTCAGATCTACCAGGGCAAGATCACCAAGTGGAACGATCCGGCCATCGTCGCGTTGAACCCGGACGTAGGCCTCACCGACCAGGATATCGGCGTCGTGCGCCGTGCAGACGGTTCTGGCACCACCTTCGTGTTCACCAACTACCTTTCGAAGGTCTCGGCCGAGTGGAAGGAAAAGATTGGTGAAGGCACCGCGGTGCAGTGGCCGGTGGGTCTGGGTGGCAAGGGTAACGAGGGGGTTTCTGCCTTCGTGCAGCGTCTGCCTGGCTCGATCGGCTACGTCGAGTACGCTTATGCCAAGCAGAATAAGCTGTCGCACACCAACATGCAGAACAAGGACGGTCAGTTCGTCGCGCCGAGCAATGAAACCTTCGCTGCGGCCGCCGAGGGTGCGGATTGGTCCAAGTCTGCGTTCTACGAGATCCTGACCAATCAGCCGGGTGCAAAGTCGTGGCCGATCACCAGTGCCACCTTCATCCTGATGCATAAGGTGCAGGACAAGCCCGCGCAGGCAGCCGAAGTGCTGAAGTTCTTCGACTGGGCGTACGAGAATGGCGGTGATATGGCGCTCGAACTTGAGTACATCCCGATGCCGAAGGCAACGGTAGATCTCATCCGTGCCTCGTGGGGTGGAATGAAGGGCGCGGATGGCGCGGCTGTGTATCAGGCCAAGTAATCCGGGTCCGCACGCGTGGCTCAACCCAGTGCTCAGCCAAAGGCCCATGGGGCCTTTGGCGGTGATCTTTACGCGGGTGGCGGTGATGCCGCCCGCTCTGGTAATCAAATGCGAACGACCGAGTTCAAATCTCCGGCGTCGAGCAAGCTCGCCGACAAGGTGTTCGGCGGCATGGCGAAGTCCTTCGCCTGGCTGACCCTGATCCTGCTTGCGGGCATCATCATCGCCCTCGTCTTTGCCTCCTGGCCGAGCATCCAGGCCTTTGGCATCGGCTTTCTGTTCTCCGATGCGTGGAATCCGCCGATGGAAGAGTTCGGGGCGCTGATCCCGATCTACGGCACCATTGTGACGTCGGTGATCGCGTTGCTGATCGCCGTGCCGGTCAGCTTCGGCATTGCACTCTTTCTGACCGAACTCGCGCCCGTATGGCTGCGCCGCCCGCTCGGCACGGCGATCGAGTTGCTCGCCGCCATCCCATCGATCGTCTATGGCATGTGGGGTCTGCTCGTGTTCGCCCCCATCTTCGCCAAGTACATTCAGCCCGCGCTGCAGTCCTCGCTCGGCCAGTTGCCATTGATTGGCCATCTGTTCGCCGGACCGCCTTTGGGTATCGGTCTGCTCTCTGCCGGCATCATCCTCGCAATCATGATCATTCCGTACATTGCCTCGGTGATGCGGGACGTGTTCGAAGTGACGCCGCCGATGCTCAAGGAGTCGGCCTACGGCGTGGGCTGCACGACCTGGGAGGTGATGTGGGGCGTGGTGCTCCCTTACACCAAGACCGGCGTGATCGGTGGCGTGATGCTCGGCCTGGGCCGGGCGCTGGGCGAGACGATGGCGGTGACCTTCGTCATCGGCAACACGAACTTCCTCAACTCGGCCTCGCTGTTTGCGCCGGGCAACAGCATCACCTCGGCGCTGGCGAACGAGTTCGCCGAAGCCGATCCCGGCCTGCATACCGCCGCGCTGATGGAGCTGGGCCTGATCCTGTTCTTCATCACCCTGGTCGTGCTCGTCGTGTCCAAACTGCTGCTGCTCAAGCTCGCCAAGGGCGAGGGTGCGAAGACCTGAGCGAGAACGAACATGAACCTGCTTGCAAGACGCAAATTCACCAACCGGCTCGCATTGACGCTGTCCCTTTCGGCGATGGCGTTCGGTCTCTTCTGGCTGGCCTGGATCCTGTGGACGGTGTTCGAACTGGGTCTTTCCGGGCTGTCGGTGAGCCTCTTCACCGAGATGACGCCGCCGCCGGGGGCGGAAACGGGTGGCCTGCTCAATGCGATCGTCGGTAGTCTGGTGCTGGTCGTGCTCGCGACTCTGCTCGGGACCCCAATCGGCATCCTGGCCGGGGTGTATCTCGCTGAGTACGGGCGCTACCACTGGCTGGGGGCGACCACGCGTTTCATCAACGACCTGCTGCTGTCGGCACCCTCGATCGTGATTGGCCTCTTCGTCTATGCTGTGGTCGTGGCGCAGACGGGCAAGTTCTCGGCGTGGTCAGGCGTGATTGCGCTCGCCCTGATCGTGTTGCCCGTGGTCGTGCGCACGACCGAGAACATGCTCCAGCTTATCCCCAACACGCTGCGTGAGGCCGCCTTCGCGCTCGGCGCACCCAAGAGCGTGGTGATCTCCAAGGTCACGCTGCGAGCGGCACGAGCAGGGGTGCTGACGGGAGTGCTGCTTGCCGTTGCACGTATCGCGGGCGAGACCGCGCCCTTGCTCTTCACGGCGCTGTCCAACCAGTTCTGGACGCTCGACCTGAACGAACCGATGGCCAACCTGCCGGTGACCATCTTCAAGTTCGCCATGAGCCCCTTCACCAACTGGCAGGAACTGGCCTGGGCAGGCGTGTTCCTGATCACCATGGGCGTGCTCGTACTCAACATCATCGCGCGCGTTTTCCTGCGCGCCGAGAAGATCAACTAAGGCATTGGCCGCATGCAATCCGCGCCCGCCGCGACGGCGGACCGGGATTGGAGAAGAGAATGGAAATCAACGACGCGCAGATCGAGTTCAAGGACTTCAACTTCTACTACGGCAAGTTTCACGCGCTGAAGAACATCAATTTCAAGATGGCGCGGCACAAGTGCACAGCGTTCATCGGTCCCTCGGGCTGCGGCAAATCGACGCTGCTGCGCACGATCAACCGCATGTACGACCTCTATCCCGAGCAGCGCGCCGAAGGGCAGTTGCTGTTCGATGGCCGCAACCTGCTGGCCTCGGAGATCGACGTGAGTGTGCTGCGCGCCAAGATCGGCATGGTGTTCCAGAAACCGACGCCATTTCCGATGTCCATCTATGACAACATCTCGTTCGGAGTGAAGCTGCACGAGAAGCTGTCGAGCAAGGACATGGACCAGCGCGTTGAATGGGCGCTGCGCAAGGCCGCCCTGTGGGATGAGGTCAAGGACAAGCTCAACCAGAGCGGGATGAGTCTCTCCGGCGGTCAGCAGCAGCGTCTTTGCATTGCGCGCGGCATTGCAGTCAAGCCTGAGGTGATCCTGCTCGACGAGCCGACCTCGGCGCTGGACCCCATCTCGACAGCCCGCATCGAGGAACTGATCGACGAGCTGAAGGAAGAATTCACCATCGTCATCGTGACCCACAACATGCAGCAGGCGGCGCGGATTTCCGATTACACCGCCTACATGTACTTGGGCGAGATGGTCGAGTTCGGCGTGACCGACGAACTGTTCGTGAAACCGAAGAAAAAGGAAACCGAGGACTACATCACCGGGCGCTTCGGCTGACCGGGTGAGCGCACGCCCCGCGGGGCGTCCACGTGGCCGGCGGGCGCGGGTGGGAGGGCAGCCCCATTCGCGCCCGCAGTGGTTTCAGCCCCCGCGCAGTGCCACGCTGAGTTGATCTACGAGCTCTGCCCAGTCAGCGTCATTCGCCAGTTGTTCGCGCAGGAAGGCAGCTTGGGCCGTGGTCCAGAACGGTGCATCGCAGAGCTTGACGGCTTCGGCGAGTGGTGCGTGCGTGCGGATGAAGGACTCGATCGAGGCCGCATCGTTCGGCAGGCCGAGTTGTGCGAACAGGTCGCTGAATACGTGAATCGGCTTTTCCATGGGCTGCTCCTTCGGGTGTGTGAGATCGGAAGAGAGACTGCGGAGTGTCACGGGCCGGGGCTTGAGTCCTCCACGGATGCTCGAGCGTACTTTTTCCAGTATGGTTCGCGTCGTGCGCCGAGGCAAACCGGGCGGTCGGTGTTGGTCCCCGCGTGCTTCGTGGCTGGGCAGGCACTTTGATGCGCCGATGCGGCTGGCTCGCGGGGTCGGTTGGCTTGTGCTCGCGCGGCCTGCATTTGCAGCATCGGCGCCGGCAGCCCTATAATCCTGCGGTTTATCCCCGATCGCATGATTCGACAAATGACCAGGCTCGTCGCCGGCAACTGGAAGATGAACGGCAGCCTCGCTGCCAACCGCGAGCTTCTGCGCTCGCTGTCAGCCGTATCGGGCGTCGAGATGGTCATCTGCGCGCCTTTTCCCTATTTGGCGCAACTGCAGAAGCGCCCCGAGGGTCTGGCGCTCGGCGCGCAGGATGTGAGCGAGTTCGAGGAGGGTGCCTATACCGGCGAGGTCAGCGCGGCGATGCTCGCCGAGTTCGGCTGCAGCTACGTGATCGTAGGTCACTCGGAGCGCCGTGCGCTGTTCGGTGAGGGCGACGCGCTCGTCGGGCGCAAGGCCGTTGCAGTGCTTGCGCACGGCATGGTTCCCGTGGTGTGCGTTGGCGAGACGCTGGCCGAGCGCGAGGCGGGTGAAGTGATGTCGGTCATTGGCCGGCAACTCGGCGCGGTGTTCGATGTGCTTGGGCGGGCTTCGATGCGAAAGGTGGTCGTGGCCTATGAACCCGTGTGGGCGATCGGCACGGGGCGCTCGGCGAGCGTCGAGCAGGTCGCCGCGGTGCATGGCGACATCCGCGCCTGGCTCGAGGCGAACGGTATCGCCGGGGACGAGGTCCGCATCCTTTACGGTGGTAGCCTCAAGCCCGAGAATGCCGCTGCGCTGTTCGCGGTGCCAAATGTGGATGGCGGGTTGATCGGCGGGGCGTCGCTGATCGGGGAGGATTTCATGGCCATCTGTCGCGCTGCGGCGGATGCGGTTTGATTGTTCAACGTTGGGTTTAATTCAGGGTTTGAGATGGGTGATTATCTTTTTTCTCTCGTGCTGACGGTTCATGTGCTCGTCGGCATTGGTGTCATCGGCTTGGTGCTCGTGCAGCACGGCAAGGGGGCCGACATGGGGGCTGCGTTCGGCGGCGGTGCATCGGGTAGCCTGTTCGGCGCATCGGGTTCGGCGAACTTCCTCAGCCGCACGACCGCCGTGCTTGCAACGGTCTTTTTTCTGACGAGTCTGGGTCTCAGTTTCCTCGCCAGCAACAAGCCTGCTGCGCCCTCGAGCGTGATGGAAGGTGCTCAGGTCGCGCCGGCCGTGGAGTCGCAGCCTGTGGCCCCGGTGGATACTTCGCCGGCCCAGTCGATCCCGAAATAATTGCTCGCCTGGCTTTGCTCAGTCAGGGAAAACTCGTATAATTACGAGGCTTTCAACGTGAAGCGCCGACGTGGTGAAATTGGTAGACACGCTATCTTGAGGGGGTAGTGGCGAAAGCCGTATGAGTTCGAGTCTCATCGTCGGCACCATATTCCGGAAGCGCCCGCAACTGCGGGCGTTTCCATGCAGAACAGCAAAAACAATAATGACGGCGCGCCAATGATGCCGTTCAACGCAAACGGGGGTTTCTGGACATGCTGGAAAACTATTTTCCTGTCCTGATGTTCATGCTCGTCGGTCTTGGCTTTGGCCTTGCGCCCGTCATTCTTGGGCGACTGATTGCCCCCTATCGTCCCGATTCAGAAAAAAACTCTCCCTACGAATGCGGCTTCGAGGCGTTTGAAGACGCCCGAATGAAGTTCGACGTTCGCTATTACCTGATCGCAATTCTTTTCATCCTGTTCGATCTTGAAATCGCCTTTCTCTTCCCGTGGGCGACGGTCTTCCAGGAGTTTATTGCCGCCGGTGAAATTGCCTGGTTCGTGTTTGGATCGGTCATGGTCTTTCTGGCGATTCTGGTAATTGGCTATATCGTCGAGTGGAAGAATGGCGCACTCGACTGGGAGTAATGCATGAGCATTGAGGGCGTATTTCGCGAGGGGTTCGTCACCACCTCGCTGGATGCGGTCATCAACTGGACGCGCACGGGTTCGCTCTGGCCGATGACTTTCGGTCTGGCCTGTTGTGCGGTCGAGATGATCCACGCGGGCTGTTCCCGCTATGACCTGGACCGCTTCGGGGTGGTTTTCCGTCCGAGCCCGCGTCAATCCGATCTGATGATCGTCGCTGGTACCCTGTGCAACAAGATGGCGCCCGCGCTGCGCAAGGTCTACGACCAGATGTCGGAGCCGCGCTGGGTGATCTCCATGGGGTCCTGTGCCAACGGTGGTGGCTACTACCACTACTCCTATTCGGTCGTGCGTGGTTGCGACCGGATCGTGCCGGTTGACGTCTATGTGCCGGGCTGTCCGCCCACGGCCGAGGCGCTGATCTACGGCATTCTCCAGCTCCAGAACAAGATCAAGCGCACGAACACGATCGCGCGCTGAGGGGTGTCCCAGACATGAGTGCCAAGCTTGAACGCCTGAGCCAGTCCCTGCGCGAAGTCTTCGGCGACCACATCCGGTCGCTGGTGCTCGATCGGGGTGAGCTCACCATCGAGGTGCCTGCCTCGGAATACCTGCGCATCTGCCGTCGCTTGCGCGACCATGCCGAGTTGCATTTCGAGCAGCTGATCGACATTTCGGGTGTCGATTATTCCACTTATGGCAACGCGCCATGGGCGGGAAAACGCTTCGCATCGGTGGCGCATCTCACCTCGGTGAAGCACAACCAGCGCCTGCGCGTCCGCGTGTTCGCGGAAGAAGATGCCTTCCCGGTGGTGGATTCGGTGGCAGAGGTCTGGCCAGCCGCCAACTGGTACGAGCGCGAGTCCTTTGATCTGTACGGGATCCTGTATTCCGGCCATCCGGATCTGCGCCGGATCCTGACCGACTACGGTTTCGTCGGCCACCCATTCCGCAAGGACTTCCCGGTGTCGGGTCATGTCGAAATGCGCTACGACCCCGAGCAGGGCAGGGTCGTCTATCAGCCGGTCACCATCGAGCCGCGCGAGAACACACCGCGCATCGTGCGCGAAGAGAATTACGGGGACGTCGGCCATGGCTGAAATCCGCAACTACACGATCAACTTCGGTCCGCAGCACCCTTCGGCACACGGCGTGCTTCGTCTCGTGCTCGAGCTGGATGGCGAGGTGGTCGAACGTGCCGACCCGCATATCGGCCTGCTGCATCGCGGCACGGAAAAGCTTGCCGAGACCCGTACCTGGGTGCAGTCCGTGCCCTACATGGATCGTCTCGACTACGTGTCGATGATGTGCAACGAGCACGCCTACTGCATGGCGATCGAGAAGCTGCTCGGCATCGAGGTTCCGTTGCGCGGTCAGTACATCCGGGTGATGTTCGACGAGATCACCCGCATCCTGAACCACCTGCTCAACATCGGCACGCATGCGCTCGACATCGGCGCCATGACGATGGTGCTGTATACCTTCCGCGAACGCGAAGACCTTATGGACGCCTATGAGGCCGTCTCGGGCGCGCGGATGCACGCGGCCTACTACCGGCCCGGTGGCGTCTATCGTGATCTGCCGGACCGCATGCCGAAGTACGAGGCCAATCGTTTCAAGAACGAGAAGGCGGTGCGCGAGCTCAATGCTGCGCGCGAAGGCTCGATGCTGGATTTCCTCGAGGACTTCACGAACCGCTTCCCGACCTATTGCGACGAGTACGAGACGCTTCTCACCGAAAACCGGATCTGGAAGCAGCGCACGGTCGGCATTGGTGTGGTTTCGCCCGAGCAGGCGCTGGCCTGGGGATTCACCGGCCCGATGTTGCGTGGTTCCGGAATCGCGTGGGATCTGCGTAAGAAACAGCCTTACGAGGTTTACGACCGGCTGGATTTCGACATCCCCGTTGGCAAGAACGGCGACTGCTACGACCGTTACCTGTGCCGCATGGAAGAGATGCGCCAGTCGAACCGCATCATTCGCCAGTGTATCGACTGGTTGCGCAAGAACCCCGGTCCGGTCATCACCGACAACCACAAGATTGCGCCGCCTTCGCGCGAGGCGATGAAGTCGAACATGGAAGAGCTGATTCATCACTTCAAGCTCTTCTCCGAGGGCATCCATGTGCCGAAGGGTGAGGTCTATGCTGCAGTCGAGCACCCGAAGGGCGAGTTCGGGGTGTATGCGGTTTCGGATGGTGCGAACAAGCCGTATCGCCTGAAACTGCGTGCCCCAGGGTTTGCGCACCTCGCGGCGATGGACGAACTCGCGCGTGGCCACATGATTGCCGACGTTGTGGCGATCATCGGCACGATGGACGTGGTGTTCGGCGAGATCGACCGCTGATCCCCCCGCGAACGCACCACACGAATACGAATCGGCAGGCTATCCGGAAGATCAAGACGACATGCTGAGCCAGGAATCGCTGCAACAGATCGATCGAGAGATCGCGAAATATCCGCCAGATCAGAAGCAGTCCGCGGTCATGGCCGCGCTGCGGATCGCGCAGGTCGAAAAGGGCTGGTTGCCGAAGGAGCTCATCGAGTTCGTCGCCCAGTACATCGGCATGCCGGCGATCGCAGCCTACGAGGTCGCGAGCTTCTACAACATGTACGACCTGGAGCCGGTGGGGCGTCACAAGATCACGGTCTGCACAAACCTGCCCTGTGCGCTGTCCGGCGGCGTGCATGCCGCCGACTACCTGAAGCAGAAGCTCGGCATCGATTTCAACGAGACCACGCCCGATGGCAAGTTCACGCTGAAGGAAGGTGAATGCATGGGTGCGTGCGGCGATGCCCCGGTGCTGCTGGTGAACAACCATCACATGTGCAGCTGGATGACCACCGAGAAGATCGACCAGATCCTGGCCGACCTGGACAAGAAATGAGCACGCAAGGAATGATTCTCGCCGGCTGTGACGGCGACCGCACCTGGCGGCTCCAGGACTACGTCGCCCGCGGCGGCTACTCGGCGTTGAAGAAGATCATCGGCGAGAAGGTCACGCAGGACGCCATCATCGCCGAGCTCAAGTCCTCGGTGCTTCGCGGCCGTGGTGGTGCGGGTTTTCCGACCGGACTCAAGTGGAGCTTCATGCCGCGCTCGTTCCCGGGCGACAAGTACCTCGCCTGCAACTCGGACGAGGGCGAACCGGGAACCTTCAAGGACCGTGACATCCTGCGCTACAACCCGCATTCGGTCATCGAGGGCATGATCATCGCAGCTTATGCGATGGGTGCTGCACGCGGATACAACTACATTCACGGCGAGATCTTCGAGGTGTACCAGCGCTTCGAGGAGGCGCTCGCCGAAGCGCGCGAGGCGGGCCTGCTCGGGCAGAACATCCTGGGTTCCGGCTTCTCCTTCGAACTGTTCGCGCATCACGGCTACGGTGCCTACATCTGTGGCGAGGAAACCGCCCTGCTCGAGTCGATCGAGGGCAAGAAGGGGCAGCCGCGCTTCAAGCCGCCGTTCCCGGCGAGCTACGGCCTGTACGGCAAGCCGACCACGATCAACAACACCGAGACCTTTGCCTCCGTCCCGTTCATCATGAACATGGGCGGCGAGGCCTTCCTCAACCTCGGTAAGCCGAACAATGGCGGCATGAAGCTGTTCTCGGTGTCGGGGCATGTCAATCGCCCGGGCAACTACGAGATCCCGCTCGGCACGCCGTTCTCCGAACTGCTCGAGATGGCAGGCGGGATGCGCGGCGGTCGCAAGCTCAAGGCGGTGATCCCGGGAGGGTCCTCCGCGCCGGTGGTGCCGGGTGCGGTGATGATGGACTGCACGATGGACTATGACTCCATCTCCAAGGCCGGGTCGATGCTCGGCTCAGGCGCGGTCATCGTCATGGACGAGACCACCTGCATGGTGAAGGCGCTCGAGCGGCTGTCCTATTTCTATTTCGAGGAATCCTGCGGTCAATGCACGCCTTGTCGCGAAGGCACAGGCTGGCTGTATCGCGTGGTGCACCGTATCGAGAACGGCCTTGGCCGTCCGGACGACCTCGACCTGCTGAACTCGGTCACGACCAACATCATGGGGCGCACCATCTGTGCGCTGGGTGATGCGGCTTCCATGCCGGTACAGAGCTTCGTCAAGCACTTCGGTAGCGAGTTCGAATACCACATCGAAAACAAGAAGTGCCTCGTGCCGCCCGAAGTGCAGCGCGCAGGCAGTCAAATCTACGTGAGCCCGTCATGCTAGAGATCGAAATCGACGGCAAGCAGATCCAGGTCGAGGACGGCAGCACCGTGATGGATGCCGCCTCGGTCGCCGGGGTGTATATCCCGCATTTCTGCTACCACAAGAAACTCTCCATCGCGGCGAGCTGCCGCATGTGCCTGGTTCAGGTCGAGAAGGCGCCCAAGCCGCTGCCGGCCTGTGCGACCCCGGTCACCAATGGCATGAAGGTGTGGTCACACTCCGAGCTCGCCGTGAAGGCGCAGAAGGGGGTGATGGAGTTCCTGCTCATCAACCACCCGCTGGACTGCCCGATCTGCGATCAGGGCGGCGAGTGCCAGCTGCAGGATCTCGCGGTCGGTTACGGTTCCACCGCTTCGCGCTATCAGGAAGAAAAGCGCGTCGTCTTCAACAAGAACCTCGGTGCGCTCGTCTCCACCGACATGACGCGCTGCATCAACTGCACCCGCTGCGTGCGCTTCACCGCCGAGATCGCCGGCGAGATGGAACTGGGCCAAGCCTTCCGTGGCGAGCACGCGGAGATCATGCCCTTCATCGAGAAGACGGTCGATTCCGAACTCTCGGGCAACATCATCGACCTCTGCCCGGTCGGTGCGCTCACCTCCAAACCCTTCCGTTTCGCTGCCCGCACCTGGGAGCTCTCGCGCCGCAAATCGGTGAGCCCGCACGACTCGCTGGGCGCGAACCTGATCGTCCAGACCAAGCACGATGTGGTCAAGCGCGTGCTGCCGCTGGAGAACGAAGAGGTCAACGAGTGCTGGCTGTCCGACAAGGATCGTTTCTCGTATGAGGCGCTCAACGGTGAGCAGCGTCTCACCACGCCCATGGTCAAGCAGGGCGGGCAGTGGAAGCAGGTCGACTGGCAGGCGGCGCTCGAGTTCGCGGCCAACGGACTGCGTGGGATCGCACATGATCACGGCGCCCCCGCGATTGGTGCCCTTGGCTCGCCGCACGCGACGGTCGAAGAACTCCATCTGTTGCAGAAGCTCGTTCGCGGCCTCGGCTCGCAGAACGTCGATTTCCGCCTGCGCCAGTCCGATTTCCGCTGCGACACGCATCGCCTTGGCGCGCCGTGGCTGGGCATGCCGATCGCCGGTGTCAAAGACCTCACCCGACTGCTCGTGGTCGGCAGCTTCCTGCGCAAGGACGCACCGCTCCTCGCGCAACGCGTGCGGCAGGCGGCAAAGAAGGGACTGCACGTCAGCGCCATCGGGCCAAATGCCGAGCAATGGTTGATCCCGGTGCGCAACCGAGCGCTTGTCGCACCGTCGGCGATGGTTGCCGTCATGGCCCAAGTGGTGGTCGCGCTGTCGCAGGAGAAGGGTGTCGAGGTCAGTACCGCGCTGCAGGGCAAACTGCCGGTGGACGTTTCCGATGACGCCCGGGCGATCGCCCAGAGCCTGGCCAGCGGCCGCAAGGTAGCGGTGTGGCTCGGCAACCTGGCCGTCCAGCACGAGCGCTACAGCGAATTGCAGACCCTGGCGCAGGAGATCGCGCGCATTTCCGGTGGCAGCTTCGGCGTCATCGGAGAAGCTGCCAACAGCGTTGGCGGCTATCTTGCCCGCGCCGTGCCGGGCGAGGATGGCCTGAACGCCGCCGCGATGATCGAACAGCAGCGCAAGGCCTACGTGTTGCTCGGCGCCGAACCCGATCTCGATTTTGCCAACCCGGTCGCCACGCTCGCAGCGATGCGCGCGGCGCAGCTCGTCGTCGCGATGAGCGCCTTCGACTCGCCCGCGTTGCGCGAGGTGGCCGACGTGCTGCTGCCGATCGCGCCCTTTACCGAAACCTCCGGAACCTTCGTCAACACCGAGGGCAGGGCACAGAGCTTCACCGCGGTTGCCCGTCCCTTGGGTGAGGCGCGGCCGGGCTGGAAGGTGCTTCGCGTCCTGGGCAACCTGCTCGCCCTCGAAGGCTTCGAGTACGGCGACTCGGAAGCCGTGCGCGCCGAAGCGCTCGGTGGTGACATTCCGGCACGCTTGGACAACGAACTGCGTGGCATCGTGGTCAATGCGGCGCTGGGTGAAAACTCCAGGGTCGAGCGCGTGGCCGATGTCCCGATCCACTTCGCCGATCCGATCGTGCGTCGTGCGCCTTCGCTGCAGAAAACGCGTGATGCAGCCGCACCCGTGGCGCGCATCGCACCGGCGACCATTGCGGCCCTCGGCCTCAGCGACGGAGATCGGGTGCGGGTGACGCAGGGTGGTGGCAGCGTCGAACTGGTTCTTGTGGCCGACAGCGGCCTTGCCGAAGGCTGCGTGCGCGTGGCCGCAGCGCATCCCTCGACCGCCGCGCTTGGCGCGCTGAGCGGTGACCTCAGCGTGGAGCGTGTCTGATGGATTCGATGCTTCAACCCGTAGCCGATTTCTTCGGCCCGAGCTGGACGGCGATCTGGACGCTGATCAAGATCGTCGCGATCATCGCCCCGTTGATGATCTGCGTGGCGTACCTGACCTTGGCCGAGCGCAAGGTGATCGGTTTCATGCAGGTGCGGATCGGCCCCAACCGGGTCGGCCCGATGGGTCTGCTGCAGCCGATCGCGGACGGCATGAAACTGCTGTTCAAGGAAATCATCGTCCCGAGCGGGGCAAGCAAGGGGCTCTTCATCCTGGGCCCAATCCTTGCCATCGCGCCTTCGCTGGCCGCCTGGGCGGTCATACCCTTCGATGACGGGCTCGTGCTCGCCAATGTCAATGCAGGGCTGCTCTTCCTGCTCGCGATCACTTCGCTCGAGGTGTACGGCGTGATCGTCGCGGGCTGGGCATCGAACTCGAAGTATCCCTTCCTCGGCGCCATGCGTGCGGCGGCACAGATGGTGTCTTACGAAGTTGCGATGGGCTTCGCACTGATCTGCGTGCTGCTGATCTCGGCCAGCCTCAACCTCACCGACATCGTGATGTCTCAGTCCCAGGGACGTTTCGCCGACATGGGTCTGGGCTTCCTCTCCTGGAACTGGCTGCCGCTGTTCCCGATGTTCGTCGTGTATGTGATCTCCGGCATCGCCGAAACCAACCGCGCCCCGTTCGACGTGGTCGAAGGCGAGGCAGAGGTGGTTGCCGGACACATGGTCGAGTATTCGGGTATGGCGTTCGCGCTGTTCTTCCTCGCCGAATACGCCAACATGATCCTGGTCTCCATCCTGACCGCGGTCCTGTTCCTTGGCGGATGGCTCTCGCCCGTGGGCTTCCTGCCCGACGGCTTCCACTGGCTGGCGGTGAAGACGGCATTCATCCTGCTGCTGTTCCTGTGGGCGCGTGCCACCTTCCCGCGCTTCCGCTACGACCACATCATGCGTCTTGGTTGGAAGGTGTTCATTCCCGTCACCCTGGTGTGGGTGTTGGTGGTGGCGGTCTGGATGATGTCGCCGTTGTCGATCTGGAGTTGAGAAGACCATGGATGCCAAGGATTACATCGGCAGTCTGTTCCTGAAGGAACTCGTCAAGGGCATGGCCCTGACCGGACGGCATTTCTTCCAGCGCAAGATCACGATCCAGTATCCGGAAGAAAAGACTCCGCAGAGCAACCGTTTCCGCGGTTTGCACGCCCTGCGCCGTTACCCGAACGGTGAAGAGCGCTGCATCGCGTGCAAGCTGTGCGAGGCCATCTGTCCGGCAATGGCGATCACGATCGAGTCCGCGCAGCGGGACGACGGATCGCGTCGCACCACGCGCTACGACATCGATCTGACCAAGTGCATTTTCTGCGGTTTCTGCGAGGAGGCGTGCCCGGTTGATGCGATCGTGGAGACGCGCGTGCTCGAGTACCACGGTGAGCAGCGCGGCGATCTCTACTACACCAAGCAGATGTTGCTGGCAGTGGGGGATCGTCACGAGGCGCAGATCGCCGCCGACCGCGAACAGGACGCCAAGTACCGCTAAGGGGAGGGCGCGCGAGCGCCACAGCCGAGAACATGGAATTCAAGACCTTCGTCTTCTACTTTCTAGCCGCGATCATGGTGTTCGCGGCACTGAAGGTGATCACCGCCCGAAATCCGGTGCATGCAGCGCTGTATCTGGTGCTGACTTTCTTCAACGCCGGCGGCCTGTGGCTGCTGTTGCAGGCAGAGTTCCTCGCCATCACGCTCGTCATGGTCTATGTGGGCGCGGTGATGGTGCTGTTCCTGTTCGTGGTGATGATGCTGGACATCAACCTGGACCGCCTGCGTGAGGGGTTCTGGAGCTATCTGCCGGTGGGGGCACTGGTTGGCGTGCTGATGCTCGTCGAGATGGTGATGATCCTCGGTGGGCCTTACTTCGGCCTGGACGCGATGCCGGCGCCTCCGGCCGCGGCCGAGACCTACAGCAACACGCGCGAACTCGGCCGTGTGCTCTACACCGACTACGTCTATGCCTTCGAGCTCGCTTCGCTGGTGTTGCTGGTGGCGATGGTGGCAGCGGTTGCGCTGACGCTTCGCAAGCGCAAGGGGCTGAAGTACATCCAGCCTTCCCAGCAGGTTTCGGTCACGCGTGAAGGTCGTGTCGAACTCGTGAAGATGCAGGCCGAGAAGCAGGACTGACATCGTAGCTGCGCAAAACAAGAACCGCACCTGCCGGGGGCAGGTGCGATCAGGGGGTCACTGATGCTTTCGCTTTCCCATTTCCTCATCCTGGGCGCGATCCTGTTCGCGATCAGCGTGGTCGGGATCTTCCTCAACCGGAAGAACCTGATCGTGCTTCTGATGGCCATCGAATTGATGTTGCTGTCGGTGAACATGAACTTTGTCGCTTTCTCGCATTACCTCGGCGATATCGCAGGCCAGGTTTTCGTTTTCTTCATCCTCACCGTCGCAGCGGCCGAATCCGCGATTGGCCTCGCGATCCTGATCGTGATGTTCCGCAGCATGCGCACGATCCATGTGGATGATCTGGACAGCCTCAAGGGTTAAGGAAGCGTCACGATGACGGACATGAAAGCACTTTATCTCCTCGTGCCGCTGGCGCCGCTGGCCGGCGCGATCCTTGCGGGCCTGTTCGGCAAGCAGATCGGCAGGGCGGGGGCGCACATCGTCACCATCCTCGGCGTGGCGATCGCATTCGTCGCCTCGGTGGTGATCTATCAGGACGTAGCTGCGGGGAATACCTTCAACGGCACGGTCTACACCTGGATGCAGGCGGGCGGCATCGACTTCGAGGTCGGCTTCCAGATTGATTCGCTGACCGTGATGATGATGCTGGTCGTCACCTTCGTATCCCTGATGGTGCATATCTACACGATCGGCTACATGTCCGAGGACCCCGGCTACCAGCGTTTCTTCAGCTACATCTCGCTGTTCACCTTCTCCATGCTGATGCTGGTGATGTCGAACAACTTCCTGCAGCTGTTCTTCGGCTGGGAGGCGGTGGGCCTGGTGTCCTACCTGCTGATCGGCTTCTGGTACGAACGTCCGACGGCCATCTACGCCAACATGAAGGCCTTCCTGGTCAACCGCGTGGGTGACTTCGGCTTCCTGCTCGGCATCGGTCTGATCGCGGCCCACACCGGCAGCCTCAACTACCAGGAAGTGTTCGCCCAGGCGCAGGCGCTTTCCGCGACCGAGATGGTTGTCACCGGCTGGCCGCTGCTCACCGCGATCTGCATCTGCCTGTTCATCGGTGCGATGGGCAAGTCGGCCCAGGTCCCGCTGCACGTGTGGCTGCCCGACTCGATGGAAGGCCCGACCCCGATCTCGGCGCTGATCCACGCCGCGACCATGGTTACCGCGGGTATCTTCATGGTGGCGCGGATGTCGCCGCTGTTCGAGCTCTCCGATACCGCGCTGTCCTTCGTGCTCGTCATCGGCGCCACCACCGCGCTGTTCATGGGTTTCCTTGGCATCGTGCAGAACGACATCAAACGCGTGGTCGCGTACTCGACGCTGTCGCAGCTCGGCTACATGACCGTCGCGCTCGGCGTGTCAGCCTACTCTGCGGCGGTGTTCCACCTGATGACGCACGCCTTCTTCAAGGCGCTGCTGTTCCTCGGCGCGGGCTCGGTGATCATCGGCATGCACCACGATCAGGACATGCGCAACATGGGCGGCCTGCGCAAGTACATGCCGATCACCTGGATCACCTCGCTGCTCGGTTCGCTGGCCCTGATCGGCTTTCCGTTGTTCTCGGGTTTCTATTCGAAGGACTCGATCATCGAAGCGGTGCATGCGTCCGAGATCGCAGGCTCCGGCTACGCGCTGTTCTGCGTGCTACTCGGCGTGTTCGTGACCGCGTTCTACTCCTTCCGCATGTATTTCCTCGTCTTCCACGGCGAGGAGCGCTTCGGCAAGGCGCATAACCACGCCCATCACGACCACCACGGCGACCATGACGACGAGGAGCCGTCGGCGGACCATCACCACGGTCTCGCGCCGGGCCAGAAGCCGCACGAGTCGCCCTGGGTGGTCACCGTGCCGCTGGTCCTGCTCGCCGTCCCCTCGGTGCTGATCGGGTTCTTCACCATCGATCCGATGTTGTTCGGCGGGTGGTTCAAGGACGTGATCTTCGTCGGTGACAACCACGCCGGCCTGAAGGAACTTGCGGCCAGCTTCCACGGGCCGGTCGCGATGGCGATCCACGGCCTGCAGACGGCACCGTTCTGGCTCGCGCTGGGTGGCGTTGCGCTTTCCTGGTTCTTCTACATGAAGCGCCCCGACATCCCGGCGGCGATCCAGCAGAAGTTCAAGCCGATCCACACCCTGCTGGAGAACAAGTACTACTTCGACCGCTTCAACGAGATCTTCTTCGCGGGTGGTGCGCGTGCGCTCGGCAAGGGCCTGTGGAAGGCCGGCGATCAGGGGCTGATCGACGGGGTCATGGTGAACGGCTCGGCGAAGCTGGTTGGCTGGGTCGCGCAGATGTCGCGCCTGTTCCAGACCGGCCATCTGTACCAATACGCCTTCATGATGATCATCGGCGTGTTCATCCTGCTCACCTACTGGTTCAACAAGGGTTGAGCGGCACATCCCGATGCCGAAACACATAACAAGATCGAACGCGCCGTGCGCGGCGCACTGAACGGAAAGCAACGATGACGGACATTCCTCTCCTCAGTCTGGCGATCTGGGTACCGATCCTCGGTGGCCTGCTGGTGCTCGCGACCGGCTCGGATCGCAATGCCCCGATGGCGCGCATGCTCGCTCTCGCGGTCGCGGTGGCTGGCTTCGTCGTGACGATTCCGCTCTATACGGGCTTCGACGTGACGACCAGCGCCATGCAGTTCGTCGAACTGACCGCGTGGGTGCCGCGCTTCAACATCAACTACCACCTTGGCGTTGATGGCCTGTCGGTCCTGTTCGTGATCCTCAATGCCTTCATCACCATCCTCGTGGTGGTCGCAGGCTGGCAGGTGATCCAGGACAAGGTAGCGCAGTACATGGCGGCTTTCCTGATCATGTCGGGCCTGATGAACGGCATCTTCTCTGCGCTCGATGGCGTGCTGTTCTATGTGTTCTTCGAGGCCTCGCTGATCCCCCTGTACCTCGTGATCGGCATCTGGGGTGGCGCGAACCGCGTGTACGCCGCAATCAAGTTCTTCCTCTACACGCTGCTCGGCTCCCTGCTGATGCTGATCGCACTGCTGTACCTGTTCATGCAGTCCGGTGGCAGCTTCAGCATCCTCGACTGGCACCAATTGCCGCTCCCGATCGAGCCGCAGATCCTGATTTTCCTCGCCTTCCTCGTGGCTTTCGGTGTCAAAGTCCCGATGTGGCCGGTGCACACCTGGCTGCCCGATGCACACGTCGAGGCGCCCACGGGCGGTTCGGTGGTGCTGGCGGCGATCGGACTGAAGCTTGGCGCCTATGGCTTCCTGCGCTTCTCCCTGCCGATCGTGCCCGACGCCGCGCAGCAACTGGCGCCGCTGGTGATCACGCTGTCGCTGATTGCGGTGGTGTACATCGGCTTCGTCGCCCTCGTCCAGGCGGACATGAAGAAGTTGGTGGCGTATTCGTCGATCTCGCACATGGGTTTCGTCACCCTGGGCTTCTTCATCTTCAACCCGCTCGGCGTGGAAGGCGCCCTGGTACAGATGATCTCGCACGGTTTCGTGTCCGGCGCAATGTTCCTCTGCATCGGTGTCCTGTACGACCGCATGCACTCGCGCCAGATCGCCGACTACGGCGGGGTGGTGAACACCATGCCGAAGTTTGCCGCCTTCTTCATGCTGTTTGCGATGGCCAACTCAGGGCTACCCGCCACTTCTGGCTTCGTGGGCGAGTTCATGGTGGTGCTCGGCGCGGTGCAATACAACTTCTGGATCGGCTTCGTTGCAGCCACGACCCTGATCCTCGGCGCGGCCTACTCGCTGTGGATGTACAAGCGCGTCGTTTTCGGCAAGGTTGCGAACAAGCATGTGGCCGAGCTCACCGACATCAACGGGCGCGAGTTCGCCTTCCTTGCAGTGCTTGCGTTCTGCGTGCTGGCGATGGGTCTGTACCCCTTCCCGTTCACCGAAGTGATGCATGCCTCGGTCAACGAACTCCTGCGGCATGTTGCCGTGAGCAAGCTCTGAGCGCTGCTTGGCGCTGGCGCAATAGAGACACTTAACGGACTGGTCAGAAGATGAATTTCGTCGTTCCCGACTTCTACCCCGCAGCGGCCGAGATCTTCGTTGCCGTGATGACGCTGGTGATCATGCTGGCGAGCACCTTCGCGCGCAGCATTGCACGCAACCTGTCCTACCTGTTGACGCAGGCGACGCTGATCGTGGCGGCCTTCATCACCATCTTTACGATGGATGGCGAAGTGGTCTACACCTTCAGCAATCTCTTCATCAGCGACCTGATGGGCGACTTCCTGAAGCTGATGATCTACGGCTCCACGGCCGTGGCGCTGCTGTACGGGCGCGGCTACATGGCCGACCGCAAGCTCGACAAGCCTGAGTACTACATCCTCGCGCTGCTGATGACCCTGGGCATGATGGTGATGGTTACCGCCAACCACATGCTGCCGATGTACATCGGCCTCGAGATGATGTCGCTCGCGCTGTACACGATGGTCGCCTTCGACCGCGATTCTCCGCGCTCGACTGAAGCGGCGATGAAGTACTTCGTGCTCGGTGCGCTCGCCTCCGGCCTACTCCTGTACGGGATGTCGATGGTGTACGGTGCCACCGGTACGCTCGAGTTCTCGGCCATTGCGCAGTCCCTGCACAACCAGACCGCCAATACCACGGTGCTGATGTTCGGCCTGGTGTTCCTGGTTGCGGGCATCAGCTTCAAGCTTGGTGTGGTGCCCTTCCACATGTGGGTTCCGGACGTCTATCAGGGCGCACCGACCGCGGTCACCCTGGTCATTGCAACGGCGCCGAAGCTTGCTGCGTTTGCGATGGCGGTGCGCCTGCTGATCTGGGCGCTGTTCGATCTCGCCCAGGAATGGCAGATGATGCTCATGCTGGTCGCTGGCGCCTCGATCGTGCTCGGCAACCTGGCCGCGATCGCGCAGCAGAACATCAAGCGCATGCTGGCGTATTCGGGGATCTCGCATATGGGCTTCGTGCTGCTGGGGCTGCTCGCCGGCGTAGTGGAAGGGGATCGCCAGTTCGCGCTCAACGCCTACAGCTCGGCGATGTTCTACGCGGTGGCGTATGTGATCATGAGCCTGGCCTCTTTCGGCATGGTCATCCTGCTGTCCCGCGCGGGCTTCGAGGCCGAAAACGTCGAAGACTTCAAGGGCCTGAACAAGCGCAGTCCGTGGTACGCGCTGATGATGTTGTTCGTCATGTTCTCGATGGCGGGCGTGCCCTTCTTCATCGGGTTCTTCGCGAAGCTGTCGGTGCTGCAGGCCGTTGTCGCTGCAGGGTATTTCTGGCTGGCGGTGCTGGCGGTGGTGATGTCGGTGATCGGGGCGTTCTATTACCTGCGCGTGGTCAAACTGATGTACTTTGATCAGCCCGTCGACGCTTCGCCCATCCGCGCGCCGGCCGAAGTTCGCGTCATGCTGTCGGCCAACGGCCTCGCAATCGCAGGGCTTGGCCTGATGCCGCAGATGCTGATGTCGGTATGCGCCTACGCGCTGCTCGCATCGCTCTGAACCTGACGTGAGCAACTCCGAGTCGAGTCTTTTTCTGCTGTTGGCCATCGCGTTCACGATGGCCAATCTGCCTTTTGTCTTCGAGCGCATCTTCTTCGTACGCAAGCCCGCTGCGGGCAAGCGCAAGGCGCTCGGGTGGAGCTTGGTCGAGCTCGTAGTGCTGTATGCCGCCCTCGGGGTGGCCGCGGCGCTGCTCGAGATTCGTGCGAACGGAAGCCTGTATGAACAGGGTTGGGCCTTCTACGTGACGACCTTCTGCATGTTCCTCGTCTTTGCCTTTCCAGGCTTCACGTACCGCCACCTCTGGCATCCTCCCCGGGCTGGACGCGCATCCGAATGAACGCGGGGCAGGCAGACGACCCGCTGGCCGAGCACACACTCGGTTCGGAGCCGGTGTTCGACGGACGTCTGCTTCACGTACGACGCGATCGTGTGCGTCTGCCCGACGGGAGCGACGCGATACGCGAGTACATTCGCCACCCGGGTGCTGTGGTGATTGTCGGTATGCTTGACAGTGGGCGGCTGCTCTTCGAGAGACAGTTCCGTTACCCGCTGCGACGTGCCTTTGTCGAGCTTCCCGCGGGCAAGCTGGATGCGGCGGAGCCGCCGCTCGCGTGCGCGTGCCGTGAACTGCGGGAGGAAACCGGCTACGAAGCCTCGACCTGGATTCACCTTGGGGTGATGCATCCCTGCATTGGCTATTCCGACGAGCGCATCGAGATCTTTTTCGCACATGGCCTGACACCCGGCTCAAGCGCGCTCGATGAGGGCGAGTTCCTCGAAGTGCTCGAACTGTCCATCGACGAGGTCGAGCGCCAGATCGATGCCGGCGAGATCACGGATGCGAAAACGATCACCGCCTTTTTCCGTGCCCAGCCGCTGATTCGCGCGTATCTTCCCGCATAGTCTGCTCGGGCCTCGGTTTCCCAGCGCAGTCTGCATCTCCGCTCACTCCACACGACCCGGTCGGATGGCGCCAGCCGTTCGATGCATGTCCCACCGTTCGAAATCATGAATACATCCATCCAGTCTTCCATCGGGATCGCGATCGCGCAGCTCAACCTGACCGTCGGTGATCTCGGCGGCAACGCGGACAGGATCATCGCGGCGGTCGGGCGTGCGCGCGCGGCCGGAGCGAGCCTGTTGCTGACCCCGGAACTCGCGCTCTCGGGTTATCCGCCAGAGGATCTGCTGCTTCGGCCCGATTTCTACCGTGCGTGCGCGCGCGAAATGCAGCGCATCGCTGACGCTGCAGTCGGCATCGTAGTGGTGCTAGGCCACCCGGTTGAGGAAGGGCTGCAACGTTTCAATGCTGCATCCGTGCTGTTCGAGGGGCGGGTGCTCGCGCGTTACCACAAGCGCCTGCTGCCAAACTACGAGGTGTTCGACGAGGAGCGTTACTTCCAGGCGGGTGACGAGACCTGTGTGTTCGAGTGGCAGGGCATTCGCTTCGGACTGAACATCTGCGCCGACGTGTGGGAGAGCGGCCCCGCCACCGCGGCGCGCGCGGCCGGGGCGCAGGTATTGCTCGCCCTGAACGCCTCGCCCTATCACATGGGCAAACAGGCGCTCAGAAGGCAGATCCTGCGCGAACGCGTGCGCGAGGCGGGATTGCCGGTGGTGTACTGCAACATGGTGGGTGGCCAGGACGAACTGGTCTTCGACGGGGCGTCCTTCGTTCTCGCGGCAGACGGTGAATTGGCGCATCAATCGGAGCCGTTCGAGGAGCAGGTCGACGTAGTGCGCTTCGACGGGGGAGGCTGGCAGGGCGGGCGCAGCGTCCCCGAATGTGGCTGCGAAGAGGAAGTCTACGAGGCGCTCAAGATCGGGGTGCGCGACTACCTGGGCAAGAACCGCTTCCCTGGGGCCATCATCGGGCTCTCTGGCGGAATCGACTCAGCCCTTACCCTGGCCATCGCGGTCGATGCGCTCGGTGCGGACAAGGTCCGGGCGGTGATGCTGCCCTCTCCTTACACCTCGCAGATGAGCTTGGACGATTCGCGCGAGATGGTTCGGCGGCTGGGCGTGCGTTACGACGAGATTCCGATCGAGCCTGCGATGAAGGTATTCGACGGACTGCTCGCATCCCAGTTTGCCGGACTGCCCGCAGATGCCACTGAAGAGAACCTCCAGGCGCGCATCCGCGGCATGATCGTGATGGCGCTGTCGAACAAGACGGGCGCGATCGTCCTCACCACGGGCAACAAGAGCGAGATGGCGACCGGCTATGCCACGCTCTACGGGGACATGGCGGGCGGGTTCGCGGTGCTGAAGGATCTCTACAAGACCTTCGTGTTCAGGCTGTCGAACTGGCGCAACACGGTGAGTCCTGTGATTCCGCAGAACATCATCGACCGTCCGCCGTCGGCTGAACTCAAGCCTGACCAGAAGGATCAGGACAGCCTGCCGCCCTACGAAATCCTGGATGCGATCATCCAGGCCTACATGGAGCGCGACCAGTCGCCGCGCGAAATCATCGCAGCAGGCTACCCCGAGGCCGATGTGCGGCGCACCGTCACCCTGCTCAAGCGCAACGAGTACAAGCGCCGGCAGGCGCCCGTGGGGATCCGGGTCACTCAGCGGGGCTTCGGCAGGGATTGGCGTTATCCGATAACATCGCGCTACCAGGACGAATACTGAGACGAGGAGGAGTGGATGAAGAAGATCGAGGCGATCATCAAGCCGTTCAAGCTGGACGAGGTGCGTGAGGGACTTTCAGAGGTGGGCATCACCGGCCTCACTGTCACCGAGGTGAAGGGTTTTGGTCGGCAGAAGGGCCATACCGAGTTGTACCGCGGCGCCGAATACGTGGTCGACTTCCTTCCCAAGATCAAGGTCGAGGTGGTGCTCGCCGATGACATGGTCGACCAGGCGGTGGAGGCGATCGTCAAGGCCGCGCACACGGGCAAGATTGGTGACGGAAAGATCTTCGTCACGCCCGTGGAGCAGGTGATCCGCATCCGTACGGGTGAAACCAACGAGGCGGCCATCTAGGTCTTACGGGTCTTAGCGCTCCGCCGGCACGCTGATCTGGTGTTGCCGGCGCCCGGGCGGGGTAGGTGTGGAGCGGCGAGTGCCGGTCCCTGCTCAGCGCGGCGCGGCGTTTTGCGCCCTGAGGAGCACCAACAGCGCTCCACCGCCTCCGTCGTGCGGGCCGGCTTGGCAGAAGGCGAGGATCTCCTCGCGCTGCGCGAGCCACCCACGCGAGAGTTGCTTCAGGATTGAGACCTTCCCCGGGGAGCCGTGTCCTTTTCCGTGGATCACGCGGATGCAGCGTTTTCCCTGGCTCAGCATGTCGTGCAGAAAATGTGCGAGCGCCGACCGAGCCTCATCGCGGGTGAGGCCATGCAGGTCGATCTGCCCCTGCAGCACCCAACGGCCGCGGCGCAGGTCTGTGAGCACCCGGCGTGGCAGGCCCGTGCGCAGGAAAGCGGCCTCTTCGCCCATGTCGAGGCGGTCTTCGAAGGTCAGGGGCGCAGCGAGCGTTTCGCTCAGTGCGGCACGCTCGTCTTCCTCGCGCTTGAGCGGGGCCGGTAAGGGCGCGGGTTTGGCCAGTTCGACACGGTTGGCTTGATCCAGAGGTTTCGCCTCGCCGATCACGGTGCGAAAGAGCGCAGCCGGGTCATGCAGGTCGGCATCGGCAGGCAGCACCAGCGCGTCGGGTCGCAAGGCCGGGCCCGCGTGCGGACGGTCCCGCTCATGGTGGCGCCGTGGCGTGTCGAGCACCACGCGGCCGCTGTCGCGCAGGGGCATCACGCCTTCATAGGCGAGCTGCAGCGGGTCCTGCCTGCGCGCGCCTGCGGGGCGGTCCGTTGGTGCATCCTCTTCGACGACGCGTGGGCGAGGAACTGGCGCGGGGCGGGCACCCTGAACCTCGACCCGCCCGCCAGTCCGTACTGGACGGACCGGTCCAACTGCCTTGCGAAAGGCTTCCAGCTCCGCAGCGTCGCATACCGCAGCCGGGCCCTCGCGGTCAGGGGGCGCGTCGGCCGGTGCGGAGGGCTTGCCCGGCGTCGTCTGCGCCGTCGCGGGTCGTTCCTCGGAGGACGGCTGAGTACGCGGCTGAGTATGCGGCTGGGCGCGCAACTGCTTGCGCAGGTCGGCAAAGGGCGCATTGAGCGCCTTTGTGCTCGCGGCGGGGACTTCCCCTCCACGCCCCTTGCGCGACTTACCGGATGCTGCTGCGCCCTTGCGGCTCACCCGGGTGCCTCAGCCGCCCAGGGCGTCGAGGTAACGCTCGGCGTCGAGCGCTGCCATGCAGCCGGTCCCGGCCGAAGTCACGGCCTGGCGATAGATGTGATCCTGCACATCACCGGCGGCAAAGACACCGGGAATGCTGGTCTGCGTGGCATTGCCGTTGCGCCCGCCCTGGGTGACGATGTAGCCGCCCTCCATCTCCAGCTGCCCCTCGAAGATATCGGTGTTGGGCTTGTGGCCGATCGCGATGAACACGCCCTGCAGGGCGACGTCACGGGTGGCGCCGGAGTTGACCTCCTTGATGCGCATGCCGGTCACGCCGCTGTTGTCGCCCAGCACCTCGTCGAGCGTGGTGTTGAGCGCGAGTTCGATCTTGCCGGCCGCGACCTTCTCCATGAGCTTGTCGATCATGATCTTCTCGGCGCGGAACTTCTCGCGTCGATGCACGAGCGTGACCTTCTTCGCGATGTTGGCGAGGTAGAGCGCTTCCTCGACCGCGGTATTGCCGCCGCCGATCACTGCCACTTCCTGGTTGCGGTAGAAGAACCCGTCGCATGTCGCGCAGGCCGACACACCCCGCCCGGAGAACTTCTCTTCGGAGGGCAGGCCAAGGTACTTGGCGGTCGCCCCGGTTGCGATGATCAGGGCATCGCAGGTGTATTCGCCGTTGTCACCGATGAGGCGGAACGGGCGCTCGCCCAGCTTCACCGTGTGAATATGGTCGAAGATCATCTCGGTGTTGAAGCGCTCGGCGTGCTTCTGAAACCGCGCCATCAGGTCGGGCCCCATCACGCCGTCGGCGTCAGCGGGCCAGTTGTCGACCTCGGTGGTCGTCATCAGTTGCCCGCCCTGGGCGAGGCCGGTAATGAGCACCGGATTCAGATTTGCGCGCGCTGCATACACTGCGGCGCTGTAGCCGGCCGGGCCAGAGCCGAGGATGAGCAGGCGGGCGTGCTTGTTCGTCATGGGGGCTTTCCTGCGGGTTGGGGTGAAGTGCGTGATTATAGCCGAGCGTCGGGACCCTCCCGAGGTACGGAAGGGCTTGATCCGCAAGGTTCGGCGGATTGGGTCGCCGATAATGAAAGCTTGCACGGAGGCGTGCGTGTGACGAATATCACACCTGCTCCTCGCGACGGCTTGCATTCGATTACAATCGGATGCCCGTTGTCGGGGACGGGACATACACCGCAAACCGGAGTACGCATGACGCAAGCCACCGCCGTTTCCGTGGTCGCACTCAAGACCATCCCCTTGTTCCAGGGACTGTCCGACGACGCGCTGGGCACCATCGCCCGTGTGGCGATGATGCGACGTTTCCCGCGCGGGCAATCGGTCGTCTGTGCTGGTGACCGGTCCGACTACGTTTATCTGGTGCTGACCGGCAGCCTCAAGGTCGTTGTCAGCGACGAGGATGGTCGTGAAGTCATCCTCTCGATCCTGGGGCAGGGTGAGCTCTTCGGCGAAATGGGCATGTTCGACGAGCGCCCGCGTTCGGCGTCGGTGATCGCGGTCGTTCCTGCGGATCTGGTGCTGATCTCGAAGCAGGATTTCCGCCGCATCCTGCACGACAGCTTCGATGTGTCGTGGCGAATCATGTGCAACCTGGCCGAGCGGCTGCGCAACGCCGACCGCAAGATCGAAAGCCTTGCCCTGATGGACGTCTATGGGCGGGTCGCGCGGCTGCTCATCGAGATGGCCGAAATCGTCGGCGCCGAGACGGTGGTGGTGCGCAAGGTCTCGAAGCAGGACATTGCCAAGATGATCGGCGCCTCGCGTGAAATGGTCAGCCGGGTGATGAAGGATCTTGGTCAGCAAGGACTGATCGAGGAACGGCCCGATGGCATCGTGCTGCGCGACCGTATCAACGATCTCTGAGCTGCGACGGGCGTGTCAGGGCGGGGCAGGGGTTCTCGTCTGCACTATGACGCCTTTGTGAGCAGCCGCAACATCGGGCCTGGATGAGACGGTCGATCCCGTATAATCCCGGGGTCTCTCCAAGCCATCCCGGTGCCCCGATTCGATGTTGTCCCGCTCGTCTTCCCGTTCGCAGCCGTTGCCGGAAAAGATCTCCTTGCTGTTGCAGGAGGCACGCTGGCTCATCCTCGGGGTGATGTCGCTCTACGTCGGACTGATCCTGATCGGTTACAACCAGGCTGACCCAGGTTGGTCGCATGCCTCGGATGTGGCCGGGGTGTCCAACCCCGGCGGGCGCTTCGGAGCCTGGCTCGCCGACCTGCTGCTGTATCTGTTCGGGGTCTCGTCCTGGTGGTGGGTCGTCTTCCTTGGCTACAGCCTGCTTTGGGGCTTTCGCCGCATCAAGAACCAACTTGAGCTCGACCGCCGTTCGTTCGCCTTCGTCATGGTCGGGTTCCTCGTTGTGCTGCTTGCAAGCAGCGCGCTGGAGTTCCTTCGTTTCCATTCCCACGGAGCGGCCGTTCCGCTCGAGCCCGGTGGACTGCTCGGCATGGAGATCGGGCGCGCCACGCAGCGCTACTTCGGCTTCACCGGGGGGACACTGCTTCTCCTGACCCTCCTTGCCACGGGGCTTTCGGTATTCACCGGAGTCTCCTGGATTGCGGTGGCGGAGCGCACGGGGCTCGGGCTCGAACAACTGGTGGTCGGTACCCGGCAGGCATGGCTGAGCTGGCAGGACCGGCGCATGGGGCGCGAAGTTGCGCAGAAGCGCGAAGCCGTGGTGCAGACCCGTCGTCGCAAGGTGGAGAAGGAGGCGCCGGCGCCCTTGCGCATCGAGCCTGCGGTCGTGGCGGTGGTGCGATCGGATCGCGTCGAGAAGGAGCGTCAACAGACCCTGTTCGAGGACGCCCCGGAGGGCATGATTCCACCCGTGGGGCTGCTTGACCCGGCAAGCGGCGGTGTCGAGCCGCCTTCGGCCGAATCGCTCGAGTTCACTTCCCGCCTGATCGAGACCAAGCTCGCCGACTTCGGCGTGGAGGTCAAGGTGCTTGCCGCCTATCCCGGCCCGGTGATCACCCGCTACGAGATCGAGCCAGCCACCGGAGTGAAGGGCAGCCAGGTGGTGAACCTCGCCAAGGATCTCGCCCGAGCGCTGTCCCTGGTGTCGATCCGCGTGGTCGAGACCGTGCCCGGCAAGTCGTGCATGGCGTTGGAGTTGCCGAACCCGAAGCGACAGATGGTGCGCCTGTCGGAAATCGTCGGTTCCAAGGTTTATCAGGATGCACATTCGCCGCTCACCGTAGTGCTCGGCAAGGACATCGGCGGTCAGCCGGTGGTGGCAGACCTCGCCAAGATGCCGCACCTGCTTGTGGCCGGCACCACCGGCTCGGGCAAGTCGGTGGGCATCAACGCGATGATCCTGTCGCTGATCTACAAGAGCGAGCCCGAGCGCGTGCGGCTGATCATGGTCGACCCGAAGATGCTCGAACTCTCGATCTACGAGGGCATCCCGCATCTGCTCGCCCCCGTCGTCACCGACATGAAGCACGCGGCCAATGCGCTCAACTGGTGCGTGGCCGAGATGGACAAGCGCTACAAGCTGATGGCTGCGGTGGGCGTGCGCAACCTGGCCGGTTTCAACAAGGCGGTGCAGGAGGCACGCAAGGCCGAGAAGCCCCTCACCAACCCGTTCTCGATCAGCCCGGAGAACCCTGAGCCGCTCGAGCAGCTGCCCTATATCGTGGTCGTGGTCGACGAGTTGGCCGACATGATGATGGTGGTCGGCAAGAAGGTGGAAGAACTCATCGCTCGCCTCGCGCAAAAGGCGCGTGCCGCCGGCATCCACCTCATCCTTGCCACCCAGCGCCCCTCGGTGGACGTGATTACGGGCCTGATCAAGGCCAACGTGCCAACGCGAATCGCTTTCCAGGTGTCGAGCAAGATCGACTCGCGCACCATTCTCGACCAGATGGGTGCGGAGACCCTGCTCGGCATGGGCGACATGCTTTACCTTGCGCCCGGGACGGGGCTGCCTGTGCGGGTGCACGGTGCATTCGTCGCGGACGACGAGGTGCACAAGGTGGTCGATCACCTGAAGAAGGCCGGTCCGCCCGATTATGTCGAAGGCATCCTGTCGGCGTCCGAGGACGAGCTCGACGGCATGGCCGGTGGGGGCGAGGGCGATGCCGATGGCGAAGCCGACCCCCTTTACGATCAGGCAGTCGAAGTCGTGGTGAAGACGCGGCGCCCGTCCATCTCGCTCGTGCAGCGACACCTGCGCATCGGCTACAACCGCGCCGCACGCCTGATCGAGCAGATGGAGCGGGCCGGGCTGGTGTCGCCGATGGGCAGCAATGGCAACCGTGAAGTGATCGTTCCCGCAAAGGACAGTGAATGAAGACCGGCTACCGCTTCTCCGGCGCGCTCGCGAGTGCTGCGCTGCTTGTCTCCATGGCAGGCCTTGCCTTTCCGGCGTTTGCCGCCGATGGCATCGCACAGCTGCAACGCTTCGTCTCCGCCGTTCAGGGTGCCGAGGGCGAGTTCGAGCAGGTGGTGACCAGCCAGTCGGGACGGCGCCCGCAGGAAGCGAGTGGCAGCTTCGCGTATTCGCGCCCCGGGCGCTTCCACTGGGAGTACGCCACACCCTACCGGCAGGTGCTCGTGGGTGACGGGCGCTCGCTCTGGTCCTGGGACCCGGACCTCAACCAGGTCACGGTGCGAGAGATCGGCGACGCACTGGGCGCGACACCGGCCGCAATCCTGTTCGGCAGCACGGTGCTCGAAGATGGCTTCGAGCTCGCGGAGGGCGGAGAGCTCGATGGTCTGGCCTGGGTCGATGCGCGTCCGAAGAACCAGGAGAGCGGCTTCGAGGCCCTGCGCATCGGTATGGCGAATGGCGAATTGCGACGCATGGAGATGCGTGACCACTTCGGGCAGACGACCGTGATCCGGTTCCTTCGCCTGCGCGCCAACCCGGTGTTCGATGAAGACCGCTTCCGTTTCTCGCCGCCGCCCGGCGCCGATCTGATCGGCGAAGCGCCGGGCGTCACGCGCTGAACCGGCGCGCATGAGCGATCTTTTCGACGCGCTCGAGCCGCCGCGCGTCCCGCTGGCGGAGCGCATGCGCCCGCAAACGCTGGACCAAGTCGCGGGGCAGGCGCATCTGCTCGGCCCCGGCAAACCGCTGCGCCTGGCCTTCGAAGCCCGCAGACCGCACTCGATGATCCTGTGGGGTCCGCCGGGCGTGGGCAAGACCACGCTCGCGCGGCTGATGGCGGACGGCTTCGATGCGGAGTTCGTGGCACTCTCGGCGGTGTTTTCCGGCGTCAAGGAAATCCGCGAGGCCATCCAGCAGGCTCAGGCGGCGAAATCGAGAGGGCGGCATACGATCCTTTTCGTCGACGAGGTGCACCGCTTCAACAAGGCCCAGCAGGACGCCTTTCTGCCCTATGTCGAGCAGGGGCTGGTGACGTTCATCGGTGCCACCACCGAGAACCCGTCCTTCGAGGTGAACTCGGCCCTGCTGTCACGGGCGGCGGTGTACGTGCTGGAGTCGCTCGATGCGGCTGCGATGAGGCTGCTGTTTGAACGTGCGCACGCGATGGCCTGCCCGGACCTCGTGTTCGAGGACGACGCGCGCGAGCGCATTGTCGGCTTTGCCGATGGCGATGCCCGCCGGCTTATGAACCTTGTTGAACAACTCCAGGTGGCCGCCCAGACCGCGGGAGCCGATACGATCACTGCTGCTTTTGTCGACGCTGCGCTGTCGCGAGATTTGCGCCGCTTCGACAAAGGCGGCGAGGCCTTCTACGACCAGATCTCGGCACTGCACAAGTCGGTGCGTGGCTCGAGCCCCGATGCGGCCTTGTACTGGCTTTGCCGCATGCTGGACGGTGGGGCAGATCCGCTGTATCTGGGGCGGCGCATCGTTCGCATGGCAATCGAGGACATCGGCCTTGCCGATCCTCGTGCCCTCGAGATTGCGCTCAACGCTTGCACTACGTACGAACGGCTGGGGTCGCCCGAGGGCGAACTCGCGCTGGCGGAGGCGACCCTGTTCCTCGCCTGCGCCGCAAAATCGAACGCGGCCTACAAGGCCTACAATGCCGCCCGCGCCTTCGTCGCACGCGATGGCTCACGCCCGGTGCCGCTTCATCTTCGCAACGCTCCCACCAAGCTGATGAAGGCGCTCGAGTACGGCAAGGCCTATCGCTACGCGCACGACGAACCCGACGCCTACGCCGCGGGCGAGAATTACCTCCCGGAAGGCATGACGCCACCCGGCTGGTACGCGCCCGTGCCACGCGGCATGGAGCTCAAGATCGCCGAAAAGCTCGCCCGTCTCCGCGAACGCGATGTGGCCGCATCCGCAAAGGCAACAGGAACGAGGCCCGGCCAAGGTGTCGGTCAGGCCTCGCCGAAAGGGCCGCCTCGTGGAAACGAGCCGGACGAGGAGCCCTAATGGGGGAGTGGGTGATCCTGCATGAAGCGGGCGCAGACCTTGGCAGCGCGCTCGGCCTTGCCGTTATCGCCGCACGCGTTGGCACGCTCGATCAGGTCGAGCATGAAATTGGTCAGCACCATGACGCCCTCCGGCGTTTGCACCATGCCGCAGCACACCTGCGCGGCGGCTGCATCAGGAATGTCCTCATGTTCTGCGATGAGAGCGATCTCTTCCTCGGTCAGGTCGCAGTAGTCGAGACAGTCGCGAATCGATAGCATGCCGAACTCCTCCAATGATGTGCCGTCTGTTGCGGCTTCATATCTCCTTCAAGGATAGTTGACGTTCCGGCGGCTGCAAGTTCGATACATCTTGCCCTGCAGTGCTCCGGTTCCGATTGCCCAGTTTTATCCAGGCCCGGGTCAGACGACCCCTTCAGGCGCATAGAGTCATTTGAAAACAGATGCTTGCAGAGCACACGCTGCCTCCGCTTCTGCAGCATCGAGAGTATTCGTTTCGCAACGTTCAGGATCCGATTCATGCTAGACATCCAGTTACTCCGTACCCAGCTCGACACCGTCGCCGCCCGTCTCGCCACCCGTGGCATGACGCTGGATACCGCCGCTTTCCAGGCGCTTGAGGATGAGCGCAAGCAGCTACAGACCCGCACGCAGGAACTCCAGGCTCGCCGTAATGCGCTGTCCAAGCAGATCGGCATGCTGAAGGGCAAGGGTGAGGATGCGTCGGCAGTGATGACCGAGGTGGCTCAACTGGGGGACGAGCTCAAGGCTTGCGAGCAGGCGCTTCCGCCCTTGCTCGAGCGCATCAATGCCTTCCTGGCCACGCTGCCGAACCTGCCGCAGGAAGATGTCCCGATTGGGGAGGACGAGCACGGCAACGTGGAAGTGCGCCGTTGGGGCACGCCGCCCACCTTTGACTTCGAAGTGCGCGATCACGTGGATCTTGGCGCGCCCCTCGGACTGGATTTCGAAACCGGCGCCAAGCTTTCGGGCTCGCGTTTTGCCTTCCTGCGCGGCCCGGTGGCGCGTCTGCATCGCGCCCTCGCGCAGTTCATGCTCGATACGCACACCCGCGAGCACGGGTACACCGAGTGCTACACGCCCTACATCGTCAATGGCTCGGCGCTGTTCGGTACCGGACAGCTGCCCAAGTTCAAGGAAGATCTGTTCTGGGTGCTGCGTGGCGGCGACGAGGAGGGGCTCGAGCAGTACCTGATTCCGACCGCGGAGATCACGCTCACCAACAGCGTACGCGACGACGTGCTCGCGCTGGACCAGTTGCCGATCCGCCTGACTGCGCACAGTCCCTGCTTCCGCTCCGAGGCGGGCAGCGGCGGACGGGATGTACGCGGAATGATCCGCCAGCATCAGTTCGACAAGGTCGAGATGGTGCAGATCGTGGAGCCGTCGAAGAGCAATGAGGCGCTCGAGCAGATGGTTGGGCACGCGGAGGCGATCCTGCAGAAGCTCGAGCTGCCGTACCGCGTGATCACCCTGTGCACCGGAGACTTGGGCTTCGGCGCGGCGCGGACCTACGACCTCGAGGTCTGGCTACCGGCGCAGGATACCTACCGCGAGATCTCCAGTTGCTCGAACTGCGAATCCTTCCAGGCCCGTCGCATGCAGGCCCGCTTCAAGAATGCGCAGGGCAAGAACGAACTGGTGCACACGCTCAACGGTTCCGGCCTTGCTGTCGGGCGCACCCTGGTTGCGGTGCTGGAGAACCATCAGCAGGCGGACGGGTCGATCGTGATCCCGAAGGCGCTTGTGCCCTACATGGGTGGTGTGGAGCTGCTCGAAGCGCCACTCTGACCTTCGGCGGCGTTCATGCGCATTTGGCAAAGGGGGCGCAGGCCCCCTTTGTTGTAGAGCCCGCGCTCATGCAGGGCCGGAGGTGCTCGCGGTGGCGACTGACCTGCGCATCGCCATCCAGGCGCGCGCACTCTCGAGCAGCGACAGCAATGCGGGCACGAAGAAAAGCACCAGCAGGGCCGAGAAACCCAGGCCGAATGCGATCGAGGTCGCCATCGGGATGAGGAATTGCGCTTGCAGGGACCGTTCGAACAGCAGCGGCGTGAGGCCTCCGATCGTGGTCAGCGAGGTCAGCAGCACTGCCCTTAGCCGGCCGCAGGATGCACCCACGAGCGCATCGTGCAGGCTTGCGCCCTTGTGTTGCAACTCCTTGAACAGCGACACGAGGATGATCGAGTTGTTCACCACGATGCCGGCGAGGCCGAACAGTCCGAACATGGACAGGATCGTCAGGTCGATGCCCAGCACCCAATGGCCGAAAATGGCGCCGGCCAGCCCGAGCGGAATCGCCGACATCACCACCAGGGGCCAGGTCCAGGACGAGAAGGACCACACCAGGACCAGGTAGATCAGGCCGAGGCCCAGAACCAGTCCGTCGCGCATGTCGGCCATGGTCTCGCGCTGGTCGGCGGAGCGCCCCTCGAAGCTGAAATCGAAATCGTAGCGTTCGGCAAGCGCAGGCAGTGTGTTGCGTTCGAGTTCGGCTTGCACGGTGTTCGCGTTGCTTACGCTCGGATCGACGGCAGCTGAAACTTCCACCGCGAGCCGCCCTTCTGCATGGCGCAAGGCTTCGAAACCCCGCCGAGCCTCCCAGCTCGCGACCGTTGCCAAGGGAACGAATCGCCCATCCGGGAGGCGGACGGTGATGCGCTCGAAGACGTCCAGGCGATAGCGCTCGGAACGCGGCAGCATCACGCGCACCTCGAGTTCGTCGCGCCCGACCTGCACCAGTTGTGCGAGCGCACCGTCGAATGCCGCGCGCAACTGCTGGCCCAGGCTCTCGGTGGTCAGGCCGAGTGCCTCGCCGGCTGGTGTCAGCCGGTAGATGAGCTGTTCGCGGCCATAGGGCATGTCGTCCTCCGTCTCGCTCACGCCGGGGATGCTGCCCAGGGTTTCCGCAAGCTCCAGTGCCGCCGCCTTCAGGGCGTCGGCATTGTCACCGGTGAGCCGGATGTTGATGTCGCGCCCCGGCGGGCCTGACTGCCGCGCAGTGAAGGTCAGCAGTTCGAGCCCCGCCACCGGCGGCAGCTTCTCGCGCCACTTTGCCAGGAAGTGCTCGTTGCGCACCTCGCGCGCGTCCGGCGGGGTCAGCTCGACCATGATGCCGGCGAGCTGATCGCCACGCGCACTGCTGCCGGAGCCGCTGCTGATGGTGCCCCCCAGTCGCGCCACCGCGGTTTGGATGAGCCCTCCGCCAAGTTCCGCCTCGGCTGCATACAGAGCCTGCTCAAGTTGGGCGAGGAAGGCTTCGGTGTGCGCGCGCGGCGTGCCCGCGACGAACGTCGCGTTGGCGAAGACGACCTGACCCTCTGGCGTGGGAAAGAACACGAAGCCGATGCGCCCCCCGACGATGAGCCCCACCGCGAGCACCATTGCCGCCAAGCTGATCGCCACCGTCGCACTTCGCCAGTGCAGCGCGCGCTCGACCAGGCGCCTGAAGGGGCCGTCGCGAAAATGTGTGAACCCCGCATCGAGCCGATTGCGTAGCGCGGAATGCTTGAGTGCCGCGTTGCCGGCAAGCGCTACGCGCAGGTGCGAGGGCAGGATCAGGAAGCTCTCGAGCAGGGAGGCGGTGATCACTGCGACCATCACGAACGGGATGTCGCCAAGGATGTTGCCGATGATCCCGCCGACCATCATCAGCGGTAGGAAGGCCGCGACCGTGGTGAGCGAGGCTGCGACCACTGGCCAGAGCATGCGCCGGGCTCCGCCGAGTGCGGCCTGGGCGGGGCCTTCGCCCATGTGGCGGTGGGTGTCCGCATCCTCGCTGACCACGATGGCATCGTCGACGATGATGCCCAGCGCCATGATCAGCGCGAACAGGCTCATCATGTTGATCGTGCCGCCCAGCATGAACATCATCGCCAGCGTAGCGAGAAAGGCGGTGGGCACCCCCACCATGACCCAGAACGCGACTCTCGCAGGCAGGAAGAAGTACAGTACGGCGACCACCAGCAGCAGTCCGGAGACGCCGTTGGCGACGAGCAGTTCGATACGGTCGCTGATCAGCTGCCATTGCGCGTCGAATACCTCCAGCCGGATCGAAGGTGGAAGGGCGGGGCGGGTCGTTTCGAGCCAGGTGTCGAGCACCCGGGCGGCCTTCAGGGAATGGCCCGTCTCGCTGCGTTGCAACTGAAGTTCGACCACGGTGTCGCCGCGCTCGAACAGGGCGAGTTCGTTGCTGCGCGGCTCGCGCTGGATGCGGGCGATTTCACCGAGGCGGACGAGCCCGTGCTCATCGCTGGTGACGGGCAGAGAGCCGAAGGCCTCGGCGGTGCGCCGTTGTTCCAGGCCGCGAATTTCGCGCGCGCCGTCGGCCTGCCCTGCAATGCCTGCGGGGACATCGCGTGCAAGCTGGTTGATCCGGTCGCCCACCTGGACGAGCGACAGGCCGAGCGTTTCCAGCGCCGCGGACGGAATCTCGATGGCGATGCGCTCCTCAGGCAGGCCCGTGATCGTCACGCGATCGATGCCCGCCGCAAGCAACTCGCTCTCGAAGCGCCGCACCCACGGCCTGAGCTCCTCCACACTGCTGCCGCGCACGAGCAGCCGTGCAATCGGCTCATAGCGGGAGACCCGGCTGACTTCGGGGGTTTCCGCGTCGCGAGGGAGGTTGCGGAACTCATCGACGCGCTGACGGACCTGGTCGAGCGCGGTCAGCGCTTCGGTGTCCTCCTCCAGTTCCAGGGTGATGCTCGATACCCCCTGCGCCGACGTGGAGCTCATGCGTTTCAGGCCGTCCACGGTCTTGAGCCGCTCTTCGAGCGGTGCCGTGATCCCGGCCTCCACGTCTTCCGCCGCGGCACCGCTCCACACCACCCGCACGGAGATCACGTCCAGTTCGAAGGTGGGGAAGAACTGCACGTTCATGCGCGTGACGCCGAGAACGCCGAGCACGAAGGCAAGCAGCATCAGCACGTTGGCGGCAACCTTGTGTCCCGCCAGGCGTTCGAGCAGGCTCACATGCTTCATTGTGTCGCCCCGTCGCCGACCACCTCGACTGCCAGGCCGTCGATCGCATGCGGGAGGTGGGTGCCGAGAATGCGCTGGCCGTTGGCCAGAAGCACTCCCTCGTCGCGCGGGCGAACGAGCAGGGTGAGCACGTCGCCCTCTCGTCGCTCACCGGCGCGGATCACGGGCAAGGCACGCAGTCTGCCGCCGTCGATCAGATAGAGGCGATCGCCTCCGTGCAGGGCTGAAGGCGGTACCGCAAGCACCTGCGTGGCGACGGGGCGCTCGAGTACGGCGTTCACGAAGGCCCCGATCGGGACGCGGCTGGCGTCCTCCAGCCTGAGCAGGACTTCCACTCCGCGCGCATCGGCTTCGCCGCTGATGCGCTCCAGTCTTGCGAGGAGGGGGGTGGTACCGAACGCCGCGTGTGCTTGCAGCGCCTTGCCGCCCGCCAATGCCGCACGTAACTCCTCGGCGTAGATTGCTGGCACCCGGGCGCGCAGGTAAAGGGCGTCCGATGGATAGAGGCTGAGTATGGTCTGCCCTGTCTGCACCTGATCACCGGCCGCCACCTCCACCCGCCCGATCCGCGCAGGAAAGGGGGCAGTGATCGCCCCGCGTGCGGCATCGCGCTGCATCTCCAGCAGCTTCGCCTCCAGTTGGGCAAGCCGGGCAGGGTGTTCAGCAATGGCCTGCTCGCGCTGGGTAAGGGAAAGACGCACGCGGGCGAGCTCTTCCCAGGCTTGATCAAGCGCGCTCTCCGCCCCCAGGCGGGCATTCTTCAGGCGTTCGAAACGCTCTACCTTCGCCTGCGAAAGGCTGAGCAGGGTTCGCTCCTGCTGGATCGCCCGTTGATCGTGCTGGTGCCGGATGCGCTCGCGTTCGACCTCCGCAGCGGCTTGTGCAACGCGAGGTTCGAGGTCGCTTGGATCCATGCGGGCGAGCACCGTCCCTGCCTCGACCCGGTCGCCGTCGCGCACCCGCACCTCCAGCAGCCGCCCGCCGACCGGCGATGCAGCGCGCACGCGATCAGGTGCTTCGATGCGACCGTACAGAACCAAGGTCGGCGCAAGGTCAGTCGGCGTGAGCGCGTGCGCCTCGACACGCCACACCCGTTCGCGTGCCTCGACCGTGGGGGCCGCGGGCTTGGTTGCGCGCAGAAAGGCGAAACCCGCAATCGCCAGGAGGAGGATGAGCAGGGGGAGGGCGCGACGCATGGTGGGGGCCTTGGGTCTGTCGTTTTTTATTAGAGGGCGCTTATTTTAGGCCTTTGATGCGCCCAGCGCGAACAGCTTCGTTTCCGGGGCAGGATCGAGGTGGCGCGACGGCGTGAACGGTCCGGTTCTTGAGCGGCAGGGATTGCGCAGGGGGGCGGATTCCGTTGCCGCAGCGCGCAGGGACACGGCCAGGTCGGGCGTGCAGAGCCCGATGCGGATGAAGGCGGGCAGAAAAGGGCGCGGCTTGCGTCAGATGGACGAAGGGCCCGGTCCATGGACCGGGCCCTTCTGGTGTCTGGCGCGCCCGGAAGGATTCGAACCTCCTACCCCCTGGTTCGTAGCCAGGTACTCTATCCAGATGAGCTACGGGCGCGTAGCCGAAATCGTTTTAAGCCTGAAATCGGAAAGGCTTTTTCACAGTGCGTTGTGGCGCGCCCGGAAGGATTCGAACCTCCTACCCCCTGGTTCGTAGCCAGGTACTCTATCCAGATGAGCTACGGGCGCTTTGTACTGCGTCACTGCGAAGGAGCGGCATTATAACGACAAACGCCACGACTTCAAGTGTTTCGTGGCGAAGACGGTTGGAATGGATGAGTCAATAAACTTTCGCATAAAAAACAATCGTTTACTGATATACATCGATTCCGTGTATCACCATCTTGTTACACCAGAACCAACAGCGGTCGCCACTATGCCAGCTATGGCGCCCTGACGCAAGCGCTTCCTGGCTGCGGCTTCCTGGGCGCCGCTGGGTCGTATCGTACGCGCCCACGACGGAGGCCGAGCGACGTCCTTCACACGTATTGCCGGCGATTCATGCAGTATGCCTGGCAGCACGGAGGGGAGGATTCAATCCTCTTGGCGGGTGTCGCCCTGGCCGTCATCGTCGCCGACCACTGCATCGACGCCCGCAACTGCGATGTCGACTGTGGTCTCCACTGCACTTGCCGTAACGCTGACCGCGGTCGCAGCTACCGAAACGGCGGCCCCGGCAACGGTAACAACCGCGCATCCGTGCAGTCCGAAAGCAAGCAGCAGAGCGGAGATGAGCGGGCCCGCCCCGAGCCGGCGCGCGCAGGGTGGTGCCGAAGCGCAGTCGTCCTGATCAGATGGCAGCCGAGCGCTTCTGTGACCGTGGTGATGGAGTAGGGGAGAGCGCCTCATCCACCCGCTCCGGCAAGGTTTCCCTGCAGGCCGTCGCGGTGATGAATCTCGATCGTGGAGTGGACGATCTCCTCATGCACTGCCAGCCGCTCGCGTATCGCCTCGGGGGTGAGTCCGGCATCCTTTGTGACCACCGCGATCGCGCATGAGTATGCCTCCTTGCCAACGCGCCAGACATGAAGGTCGGTGATTCGCGTATCGCTCGCCTCCGGGCCGGATTCGACCACTTCGCGTATCTCGGCGACGACCGGGTGATCCATCTCGCGGTCGAGTAATACCCTGCCGGTCTCCACGAGCAGGCCCTTGGCCCAGATGGCGACCAGCACTGCACCGACGATGCCCATCACCGGATCCAGCCAGGACCATCCGTAGATCCACCCCCCGACGAGTGCCACGATAGCCAGCACGGAGGTGGCCGCATCGGCGATGACGTGAAGGTAGGCGGACTTCAGGTTGAGGTCGTGATTGTGGCGTTCGCTGCCGTGATGAGGATGATCGTGCCCGTGCGGGTGGCCGTGCCCGTGGTGGTGATCATGCCCGTGATGATGCGCCTTGCCCAGGATCAGCGCGCAGACGAGGTTGACCGCCAGGCCCAGGATGGCGACCGTGACCGCCTCCTTGTACTGGATGGGTTGCGGCGACACGATGCGTTCGATCGAACCGATGACCATCATCGCGGCCACGCCGAGCAGGAAGATGGCACTGGCAAAGCCGCCCAGGATCTCGATCTTCCAGGTCCCGAATGCGAAGCGGGGATCCTTCGCGTAGCGTCGCGCAGCCGCATAGGCCAGCGCGGATAACCCAATTGCGAAGGCGTGCGAACTCATGTGCCAGCCGTCCGCCAGCAGCGCCATCGAGTTGAACCACCAGCCGGCGGTGATCTCGATGACCATCGCCGCTGCGGTGATCCACATCACCACCCAGGTGCTGCGTTCGGCAAGCGCGTTTCCGGTATCGAAGACGTGTTCGTGCGTCCAGGCCGAGAGGTTGTCGGTATGCATGGGGGGTCACTTGAGATAGGTGCGCAGGACGCCGATCAGCTCGTCGGCGCCCTTGGTGCGCTCGGCGGCGTCGGTGATTGCCGGGTCTGCGATGTGGGTGCGAACGTGCTCCTCGAGTACCTCCGCCATCAGGCCATTGGTGGCGCCGCGCACGGCGGCGATCTGGTGCAGGATCTCGGCGCACTCCCTCTCGGCCTCGAGCGCGCGCTCGAGTGCTTCGACCTGGCCGCGTATCCGTCGGACACGGGCCAGCAGTTTGGTCTTGTCACGGATGGTGTGGCTCATGTAAGAACGCGATAGATAGTATAGGGGGGTAGGGTATTCAAATAACGAGGTTCTGTCCAGGGGCAGCGCTGGGCGGTGCAGAGCGGGGAGGTCAGTCCCAATCGGAGTTGCAGTGTGCAGATGCGCAGGACAAGGGCAATCACGTCAAGCGGACGATCAGCGAGTAGGTCATCCTGTCATTTGCGCCGCTGGGTTTGAGCCAGGAGCTTGAAGAATGTTGCTCGTGCAAACGCGCGGAATCCTGAGACTGTTTCAGGAGCCCGACGACACCGTCGAGACGCTCGCCGGGTTGGTTCGGCGGCTGGAAACAGTGCTGAACCAGACTTGACGTCCACCTGAAGTGGTCCGCAGCCATGTTTCATCGATCCTTGGCTGCATGTGCAGCGATGAAGGCATAGCAAAACGGCGGATCGTCGGCAAGGTCGAAGAAGCTCAAATTGCGTTTCTGCCGGGCAGTGAGATCAGCGTTGATTCGGTCATGGTCGAGCGTTAGCAACACCATGCCCCAGTCCGTGAAGGTACGTCGATGCATGGGGCCTTCCGCCACGATCCGAAAATCACGATGCCGAACATCGCTGCGGATGCGTTCGCTCAGCGCCAGTACGGTTTCCTTTGTGCCTTCAAGGAGTTGAATGAACTCCCCATTCTTGTATAAGAGGGAGCCGGAGATGCCATCCCGCCGATTCCTCTGCTGGAACTGGAGCATCAGCGCAGAAACGTCATCCTCGGACATGGGCTGGGTGCTACGGCTCACGTAGATCAGGAAATAGAGCCCCGTTTCGGCAGCGCCGCCAGGCTGGAGGATCTCGTGTTCGAACATTTCGACAAAGGTCTTCTCAGCCAGGGGGCGGTGGAAGAAGTAACCCTGGATCATTTCGCAGCCGTAGGTGCATAGCTCCCGCCTCTGGCCGGCGTTTTCCACGCCTTCTGCGACCAGTTTCAGGCCCAGGGAACGCCCGATTCCGATGACTGCGCGGATGATGGTCCGGCTCTCCTCGTTTTTCTCGATGCCGTCGACGAAAGCTCTGTCGATCTTCAGGACATTGACCGGCAAGCGGGTGAGCTGTGCAAGCGACGAGTAACCGGTTCCGAAGTCATCGACCGCCACGCGCAGACCAATATCCGCAAGACGACGGAGGATGCGCAGGTTCGCCTCGACGTCGGCCATCAGCGATGTTTCGGTGATCTCGAGCAGCAGGCGTTTCGGGTCGGCGCCGGTCTCAAGCAAGATCGCAGAAAATTCATCCACCAGGGTGGGCTCGTTCAACTGGCGAGCCGAGACATTGACGGAGACGTAGGGGGCCGCCTCGCCCCAGCGGTGCCGCCATTCTGCCTCGGCGCGACACGCTTCCCGGAAGACCCACAAACCGATCGGCACGATGGCACCGGTCATCTCCGCAATGGGGATGAAGGCCGCAGGCGAGATTGCACCGCTGTCCGGGTTCCAGCGCAGCAGCAACTCGGCGCCCGCAATGCGCCCTGTCTCGGCGTTGACGATGGGCTGAAACAGGGCAGAGAGCTCCTGTCTTTCGATGGCGGTGCGCAGACCATTGATGATGGTGAGGCGCTGTCGAGCCTGCTCCTGCAGCGTTTCGCTGAAAAACTGCCAGCCATCGCGGCCGCGCTCCTTGACCGTATACATCGCGGTGTCGGCGTAACGCAGCAAGTCGTCCGCAGAATGGTTGATGCCGTTGCCGATGGCAACGCCGATGCTCCCCGACACGAAAAGATCCGAGCCCCGAAAAGGTACGGGCTGACGCACGATGTCGTTCAATCGAGCGGCAAGCACGGACATGTTGATGGGTTGTTCGACCTTCTCGCAGAGGATGACGAACTCGTCACCTGCAAGGCGGGCAACGGTATCGCCGGGGCGCACCTGCTCAAGCAACCGGCTGGCGATCGCCTTCAACAGTTCATCGCCCGCTTCATGGCCGTGGGCGTCGTTGATCAACTTGAATCCGTCGAGGTCCAGGAACAACAGCGCGATGCTTTCACCGCTGTGTCGTGAGCGTTGCAGGGCGTTGCACAGGCGCTCGTGGATCAAGGCCCGGTTCGGCAGTCCGGTCAGGACATCATGGGTGGCGCGGCGGGTCAGTTCCTCCTCCGCCCGCTTGCGCTCGGTGATGTCGCGCATGGTGACGACCAGTAGCCCGACGTTGCCATCGTGAAACTTTGCAATCGAAGCTTCGAGCGGGAAAAAGCTGCCGTCCTTGCGGTAGCCAATGACTTCATTGTGAGCTGCCCCACGGATTTCGTCTTCCAACGTAGTCGTCGTACGATCGACGCAAAGACAGGAAGAACGACATGAAGCGCATCCCGAAACAGGAA
>NZ_JBNCAR010000012.1:0-97535 GCF_051280715.1 Thauera sp. AutoDN2
GCTCGCGAGCCTGAACCCTCGCGGTCACGGCGACGCGTGAAGCAAAAAGCCGCGCCACCGGGGGCCGAACCGTGAGGGTGTGAGAAATGCGGGCTAGCATCGCGGCTGGTACGGCAGCGGTCTGTGGTCGATTCGTGGCTTGGCGTCGCTGCGTACCACAACGAAAATAAACGGGGAGGCGCGTGGAACAATCGGTCAGGACCGTGGTGTTCGCCGATCTTACGGGAAGCACCGGACTGTTTGAATCTGCAGGCAATGTCGCGGCGACACAGATCGTCACGCGTTGCACGCATGTGCTCGGCCGTCATCTCGCCTGTGCTGGCGGTCAGGTGGTCAAGTATCTCGGTGACGGGGTGCTGGTGCTGTTTGACGACCCGGTCGCGGCGGTACAGGCCGGCGCGCGCATGCAGGAAGTCCTGCGCGAGCTGACGGCGGTCGAGTTGCAGCGCGGCCCGCTGGGCGTGAAGACGGGCATCGACCGGGGCGCCATCGTGGAACACGACGGTGACTGCTACGGCGACGCGGTGAACGTGGCCGCCCGCCTCAGCGACCGTGCCGAGGCGGGGGAGACGCTGATCAGCGAGTCCGTTTTCTCCTGCTTGCCGGACCCCGTTCGCTTGGCCTGTCACAGCCTCGACCGCATTACCATCAAGGGCAAGGCCGAGCCAGTGCGGGTCTGGCGCGTCGATTTCTCGCGCACTGCCGAAACGACCTTGACCGCGCTGCTCGGCTTTCAGGGGCTGATCGATGCGGGGCGGCCGATCCGCCGTGTTGACCTGGCACGGCTCGATCAGCACATCGAACTGCACGACGACGAAGCGCCCCTGATCATCGGGCGCGGAGACGGCGCGGGTTTCTCGATCGACGATCCGCGCGTGTCGCGCCGTCATGCGCGCATCGAATGGGCGGCCGGCCAGTGCCTGCTTACCGACTTCAGCAGCAACGGCAGCTGGGTACGGTTCGCCGGCACCTGCGCCCCCGTGGTGCTGCGCCGCGACAGCTGCACCCTCTATGGCGAGGGCGAGATCGGAGTGGGGGCGACCCCGGACGATTTTACCGCCCCTACGCTGAGCTTCCGCGTCATCGACGAGGGCTGATCCGCCCTGCTGCGCGGTCGAGGCGCCCGCCTCTCCAACGACAAGAACCGGACCGACGCATTGTGAATCGCCTGACCGCACCCTGCTTCATTGCTTCCCGCCTCGTTGCGCCTTTCCTGCTACTCCTTGCCGTAACGGTCCATGCCGCGGACGAATCCGGCGTGGGTTCGCTTGATGCCCGGCCCCTGGCTGAGCTGGCGAGTTACCCGGAGTTCCGCGCTCCGGCGCAGGTGGTCGCCCGGGAGGAAGCGCGCATCGCCGCGGAAGTTGCCGCGCGTGTCGTCGACATGCCGGTGCGCGAGGGGGAGGCGATCGCGCGCGGCAAGCTGCTGGTGCAACTGGACGACGCTGCCTACCGTATCGAGCTTGACCGTGTGCGTGCCCAACTGGCCCTGATCGACAGCCGGATCAGCCTCGCGCGCGCCCAGCTCGACCAGGCGCGCGCGCTGGCGCAGCGCGACTTCATCAGCGCCGACGGGTTACGCATCCGCGAAACCGAGCTGGGCGTGCTCGAGCGCGAGCGCGACGCGGCGCTCGCCGCCCGGGCGGCGGCCGAGCTCGCCTTGGCGCGCACGCGCATCGTCGCGCCTTTCGATGGGGTGGTGCGCGAGCGCCGGGTGGCCGTGGGCGAGCTGGCGGCGGTGGGTGCGCCTCTGCTGGTGTTCGCCGCGACGGGCGATGCCGAGGTGCGCGCGCAAGTGCCCTCCATGCACATCGACAGCCTGCGCGCCGCCCCGGAATGGACGCTGGCGGCGGGCGGGCGCGAGCACGCCCTGCAGTTGCAGCGCATATCGCCGCTGCTGGATGTGGCTGGCCAGACCCGCGAGGCGATCTTCCGCGGCGATGCGGAACTGTCGCCCGGATTGGGTGGGGAGTTGCGCTGGCGCAGCGGTACGCCGCATCTGCCGGCGGGCTTCGTGCAGGAGCGCAAGGGTGCGCTGGGGGCCTGGGTGATGCAGGACGGGGTGCCGGTGTTCAGGGTGCTGCCGCAGGCACAGGCGGGACGTGCCGTGGCGGTCGACTGGGCGGGCGACACGCTGATCGTCGATGAAGGGCGCTTCGCGCTCGGGCTGGATGCGCAGACTGCTGGCGCTGGTGCGTCCGGAGGCGCGCAGTGAGCGCCTTCTACCGCAAGCTGATCGACAATCATCCGCTGGCCAACATCGCCTTCGTGATGGTGCTGCTCGGCGGGTTGCTCAGCTATCTGGCCATGCCGAGGGCGCAGGATCCGGAGATCAACTTCAACTGGGTCAGCATCATCACCGCGCTGCCGGGCGCCTCGGCGGAGGATGTGGAGCGTGAGCTCACCGGCCCGCTCGAGGATGCGATCAAGCAGGTCAAGGATGTGCGCTTCGCATCCTCTTCGAGCCGCGAGGGGGTGTCGTCCATCCTGGTGCGCTTCGAGGAGCTGTCCGAGCGCCGCTTCGACAAGCGCGTCAATGACCTGCGGCGGGAGATCCAGAACAAGGCGTCGGCCGAGCTGCCGCCGGACGCTACCGACCCGGTGGTCATGGAGATCACCAGTTCGAATGGTTTTCCGACGGCGATCATGGTGCTGCATGGCGCTGGCGGTGAACGCCTGCGGCGCGCCGGCTTCGTGATGAAGAAGGAGCTCGAGGCGCTGGAGGGGGTGGACCAGGTGATCACCGCCGGCTTCGAGGAGCCGCAGCTGCAGGTCGATTTCGATCCGGCGCGGGTGGCCGCAGCCGGCCTGTCGCCGGTGCAGGTGTCCGATGCGGTGGCTGCGTGGTTCCGCAATACGCTCGGCGGTCGCGTGCGCGTGCAGGACCGCGAGTGGCTGGTGCGCATGGAGGGCAAGACGCCTGATCCGGAAACCCTGGCAGGTGCAGCCGTCATCACGCCAGGAGGCCGTGTGGCGCTGGACGAGATCGCAAGCGTTGCACGCGGCCAGGAGCGCGCGAGCCAGTTGGTCATCTACAACGGCCAGCCCGCGGTGATGCTGTCCGTCACCAAGCAACCCGACGCCAACACCTTGGAGCTGGTGGAGCGCCTGCAGGCTTTCGCTGGCGCGCGCAATCCCTTGCTCGCCGGCCAGGGGGTACAGCTGACCCTGATCGATGATCAGACCCACGCGACCCGTAGCGCGATCGGCGTGATGGAGTCGAACGCACTCTTCGGCCTCGGTGCGGTGCTGCTGATGTGCTGGATCTTCCTCGGCTCGCGCCTGGCGCTGCTCGTGGGGCTGGGGGTGCCGTTTTCGCTTGCGGGCACCTTCATCGGCGTCGATCTGATCGGTTCGACCCTCAACCTCACCGTTCTGCTCGGGGTGGTGATCGCGCTCGGCATGCTGGTGGACGACGCGGTGGTGATCGTGGAAGCCATCTACTACCGCCTGCAGCGTGGCGAGGCGCCGCAGGAGGCGGTGGTGGGCGGGGTGCGTGAGGTGGGGCTGCCGGTGATCGCCTCGGTGCTCACCACGATTGCTGCATTCCTGCCGTTGATGCTGCTGCCCGGCATCCTCGGCAGCTTCATGTTCGTCGTGCCCTTCGTGGTCACGGTGGGCTTGCTGGTGAGCCTGGCCGAGGCGTTCTGGATCCTGCCCACCCACGTTCTTGCCTTGGGCCTGCAGCCCTCTGCTCGGCGCACCCGTGCGCAGGTATTGCGCGAGCGCTTCACGCACTGGCTGCGGGTGAAGTACGCGCGTGCGCTGGTGGCAGTGCTTCGCCGGCGCCGGATCGGCATGGCCGTGCTCGTGCTGCTCATGGTGGGGGCCGGTGCGGCGGTGGCGGGTGGCCTGGTGAAGGTGCAGTTCTTCGCTTTCGATTCGATGCGCTTCTTCTATGTCAGCGTGGACATGCCCGCCGGGGTCCGTCCCGAGCGGACCCTGGCCGAGGCCGAGCGCGCCGCCCGCGTGCTGCAGAAGGCGGTCGACCCGGCGGAGCTGCGGTCGATCGCCAGCTATTCGGGCCTCAAGTTCACCGACACCGAGCCGGTCTATGGCGACCAGTACGGGCAGGTGCTGGTAGCCCTTCTGCCACGCCACGGCGACATGCGCGAAACCGGCGAGATCATCGCCGCGGTGCGTCCGCGGATCGAGGCGCTGGAGGGTGAGGCGAAGTTTTCCTTCATGGAGATGAAGGGCGGCCCGCCGACCGCGAAGCCGATCTCGGTGAAGATGAAGTCTGACGACTACCCGCAGTTGCGCGCCGCCGCGGACGCGTTTCTTGCCGAGGTTGCGCTTCTGCCCGGGGTCAAGGACCTCATGGATGACGACGTGCCCGGCCGTGGCGAGATGCGCCTGCTGCTGAACCGCGAGAAGCTCGCCCGCGCAGGGGTGAATCCGGCCGAGGTCGCACGCCTGCTGCGCCTGTACGGGGAGGGTGAGATCGTCGCCACGACCCGCGAGGGCGGAGAGAAGATCGAGGTGGTCGTCCGTGCCCGTCCGGAAAACCTCAACGACGTCACCGAGTTGCTGCAGCGGGTGGTCCCGCTCGCCGATGGCCGCAGCGTGCAGTTGGGCGATCTGGTGGATCATGAGTTGCGCCTGTCCAAGGGCTACATCCGCCACTATCAGCTCACCCGCGCAATTACCGTTGAAGCCGATCTGGACAGGTCGCAGATCGACACCGTGGAGGCCAACGATCGGCTCAAGGCCGCGTGGGTGCGCATGCAGCCGGAGTTCCCCGGTGTGGAGCTTGATTTCTCGGGTGAACTCGAGGACATCGAGGAGAGCCTGGACGCCATGGGCAAGCTCTTCATGCTCGGCATTGGCCTGATCTACCTGATCCTTGCGACACAGTTCCGCAGCTACTGGCAACCCTTGATCATCTTGGTAACGGTGCCGCTGGCCTTCACCGGTGTGGTGCTCGGGCTGCTGGTGTCGGGCAATCCGCTGTCGCTGTACACCCTGTACGGCGTGATCGCGCTCACCGGCATCGCGGTGAATTCGGCGATCGTGCTGATCGACGCCGCCAACGAGCGGCGTGCGGCGGGCATGAGCGTGCAGCATGCAGCGATCTACGCCGCGCGCCGGCGCGTGGTGCCGATCCTGATCACCACCACCACCACCATTGGTGGGCTGCTGTCGCTTGCGATCGGGCTGGGGGGCAAGTCGCTGATGTGGGGTCCGGTGGCGGCGAGCATCGTGTGGGGCCTGGGCTTTTCCACGGTCCTGACCCTTTTCGCCATTCCGCTGGTGTATCGCATGGCGATGGAGCGCGGCGGCCGCTAGAATGCCGCGCTCGGGTCGAGGCGCAGGCGTTCGGCCGCTGCGCATAACACCGGATCCGCTGTAATGGACGCCTTTCTCGTTTCCACCGCCATCGTTGCGCTCGCTGAAATCGGCGACAAGACGCAGTTGCTCGCCTTCATCCTCGCCGCCCGGTTTCGCAGACCATGGCCGATCGTGCTCGGCATTCTGGTCGCGACCCTCGCCAACCATGCCTTCGCTGCCGCGGTTGGTACCTGGCTGACAACGCTGATGGAGCCGCACGCCCTGCGCTGGGTGCTCGGCCTGTCCTTTCTCGCGATGGCGGTGTGGACCCTGATCCCCGACAAGCTCGATGAAGAGGACGCCCGGCTTCCGCGCTTCGGGGTGTTCGGAACGACGCTGATCGCCTTCTTCCTTGCCGAGATGGGCGACAAGACCCAGGTGGCCACGGTGGCGCTGGCGGCGCAGTACCAGGCCATGCTTACAGTGGTGATCGGCACAACGCTTGGCATGATGATCGCCAATGTGCCGGCAGTGCTGCTTGGCGACCGAATCGCCCAGCGCATGCCGGTGAAGCTGGTGCATGGGATTGCAGCGGCGATCTTCCTCGGGCTGGGGATCGCGACCCTTGCGGGCGCCGGCGAGTCGATCGGTTTCTGACCCTTTCATACCCCCTTTCGCGCACGGCGGCGCCGATGCACGACGCCTGCTATGCTAGAGCGCTTTTGCAGTCAGCCCTCATGGAATCCACCTTCCGTAGCGGCGCCCGCGAGGGCATGCGCGACTTTCTGCCACTTTCGGTCGGACTCGTGCCCTGGGCGATGGTCACCGGCATTGCAATGCGCTCGATCGGCTTGTCACCGCTCGAGGCCATGGGCATGAATCTGCTCGTGTATGCCGGGACCGCCCAACTCGGCACGCTGCCGCTGATCGGCAGCGGTGCGCCGCTGTGGCTGATCTTCCTTACTGCGCTGGTGCTCAACCTGCGCTTCATCATCTTCAGTGCCACGCTGGCACCGGCTTTCCACGGCCATCCTTTCATGCGCCGGCTGGCTTCGAGCTACCTGCTCGTCGACGGCATGTTCGCGGTCGGTGCCGACAAGCTGCGGCGCGCGCAAGATCCGAACTGGCGCTGGGGTTACTACATTGTCCCTTCCATCTACTGCTGGATGCTGTGGCAGTGCAGCACCCTGATCGGGGTGCTGGGCGCAGGCGTCATCCCGCAGGGCTGGTCACTGGAGTTCATGACCACGATCGCGCTGATGGTGATGATGGTGCCGATGCTGCGCGAGCGTCCGATGTGGGTGGCGGGGCTGGTGGGCGGGCTGGGCGCGGTGCTGCTGCGTGACCTGCCGCTGCGCCTGGGCTTGATCGCAGGCATCGCGCTCGGCATTGCCGCCGGCTTTGCCGCTGAACGGGTGCTGGCGGGGCGGGCTGCGCGATGACCGAGGGCGTGATGAGTGAAGGCCTGTGGCTGTGGCTGACCCTGCTTGCGATCGGCTCGACCACCGTCCTGACCCGCGGCAGCTTCATCCTCGCCGGAGAGAAGGGTCGCCTGCCGCCGGCCCTGCAGCGCGCCCTGCGCTATGCGCCGGCGGCAGCGCTGTCGGCACTGGTGATGCCCGACCTGCTGCTCGATGAGGGCGTGTTTGATCCGCTTAACCCCAAGCTCGCAGCCGGCGTGGTGGTGATCCTGCTCGCCCTGCGTTCGCGCAACCCCTGGTTGCCTTTCATCCTGGGCATGGCGGTGCTGTTACTGATGAGGAAGGGGCTGGGCGGGTAGCTTGCGCTACCCGCACCAGCCCCTTGGCTGCGGGCGGATCCGGAGTTCGAAGCCCCGTCGATCCGCGGCCTTGCCGGCGGCTTACTCGATGGCCGAAGCGGACTTGGCGAGTTCGCGCAGGGCGAATTTCTGGATCTTGCCCGTGGAGGTCTTGGGCAGGACGCAGAACTCGATGTGCTTGGGCACCTTGAAGCGGGCGAGATGCTCCCGGCAGTGGGCGATGATGTCCTCCGCGGTTACGCCGGCGCCTTCCTTGACCTCGATGTAGGCCGCCGGAACTTCACCCCACTTTTCGTCGGGGCGCGCGACCACGGCCGCGGTCATCACCGCCGGGTGGCGGTAGAGCACATCCTCGACCTCGAGCGAGGAGATGTTCTCGCCGCCCGAGATGATCACGTCCTTGGAGCGGTCCTTGATCTTCACGTAGCCGTCCGGGTGCAGCACGGCCAGGTCGCCGGTGTGGAACCAGCCGCCGGCGAAGGACTCTTGCGTGGCCTTCTCGTTCTTCAGGTAGCCCTTCATGACGAGGTTGCCGCGGAACATGATCTCGCCCATGGTTTCGCCGTCGGCGGGTACCTGCTCCATGGTGACCGGGTCGAGTACTGTCATCGCCTGCTGCATGTGATAGGGCACCCCTTGGCGGCCGTTGCGCTCGGCGCGGCGGTCGATGGGCAGCGCATCCCACTCGGGGTGCTTGGCACACACGGCGGCTGGGCCATAGGTCTCGGTGAGGCCATAGACGTGGGTGATGTCGAAGCCCACGCGCTCGGCGCCTTCGATGATCGCGGCCGGGGGCGCGGCACCGGCGATGAGGCCGGCGATGCTGTGCTCGATGCCCGCGCGCAGGCCGTCGGGGGCGTTGATGAGCATGCCGTAGACGATGGGCGCGCCGCACATGTTGGTGACCTTGTGGCGACGGATGAGCTCGTAGATGAGGGCGGGGTCGACCTTGCGCAGGCAGACATTGACGCCGGCGTTGGCCGCCATGGTCCAGGGGAAACACCAGCCGTTGCAGTGGAACATCGGCAGCGTCCACAGGTACACGGCGTGCGGCTGCATGCCCCAGCTGATGATGTTGGAGGCAGCGTTGAGGTAGGCGCCGCGGTGGTGATAGACCACGCCCTTGGGGTTGCCGGTGGTGCCGGAGGTGTAGTTGAGCGAGATTGCGTCCCACTCGTCCTCGGGCATCTGCCAGGCGTAGTTCGGGTCACCGCCGGCAAGGAATTCCTCGTACTCGATGCCGCCGACGCAGTCCTTGCCCGGGTATTCGTCGTCGAGCGCGTCGATGACGAGCGGCTTGTCGCCTTCGAGCAGTTCGAGCGCGGCGCGGATTACGCCGGCGAACTCGGGGTCCGTGATCAGCACCTTCGCTTCGCCGTGCTGGAGCATGAAGGCAATCGCCTCCGCGTCGAGCCGGGTGTTCAGGGTGTTGAGCACGGCGCCGGTCATCGGTACGCCGAAGTGGGCTTCGACCATGGGCGGCACGTTGGGCAGCATGACGGCGACGGTGTCGCCCTTCTTCACGCCGTGGGCGACCAGCGCACTGGCCAGGCGGCGGCAGCGCGTGTAGGTTTCGGACCAAGTGTAGCTGCGGCTGCCATGCACGACGCTGGTGCGCGTCGGGTACACCATGGCGGAGCGCTCGATGAAGCTCAGCGGGGATAGTGCTACATAGTTGGCCCGGTTCTTGTCCAGACCTTTTTCATATGCGTTTTGCGACATGCTTTCCTCTCCCATCTACGGACAAAGCTTGCAGGCATGGAGTGGGCGCACCCGCTCGGGCGCGTCTTTCCCATACCGGCAAGTATGGAGGATGGCGCAGCAATTGTCTCGGGTTTTGCTACGGGTTTACCCGTTCAGGCGAGCTCTACCCAGACATGGCGTGCCACCTCGTGTTCGATCGCCAGTTCCACGTGTTCGCATAGCAACACGGTCATTGGGTGCTGCTGCAGTACGCGCACTGCATGCGCTGCGGACAGTCCGTAGGCGTGCAGTTGTTCTCGCTGCAGGGGGTCGATCTCGTCGCCGAAGTCTGCAACGCGGACCATGCGGCCGACAGGGGTGCCGAGCAGCCGGATGCGCTCGTGCGTGGGGGCGTGGGTCGCGTTCATGCTCGAGTCCTCAGAAGATCAGGCGCAGGCCGTGGTTGAGCAGGCCGCCGATCAGGAAGGCGGTGGGGATGATCATCGCCAGCATCAGTGCGGCGACCTTCATGCCCTGTTCCTTGATGATCATCATCAGGCTGGCGATGCAGGGCACGAAGAGCGTGATCGTGACCATGCCGACCACTGCTTGCACCATCGACAGCTCGCCCTGCAGCGCGAACAGGCCGCTCGCGCCGAAGTCGCGGCGCAGGAAGCCCATCACGAAGGCGGCGCTCGCCTCCGGCGGAAGACCGAGCCAGCCCACCACCAGGGGCTTGCCGGCCTCGATGATCCAGGGCAGGGCGCCGACGCGATCCAGGGCGAACATGATCAGCGTGCCGATGAGGAAAAGGGGGATCACCTCGATCAGGTACCACTTCAGTCGCCCGCCGGTCTTCTTGAGCACGTTGCCCAGCACCGGCATGCGCATCGGCGGCAGTTCGGTGATCAAGGGCACGCGCCGTCCGGGCACGACCTTGCTTGCCAGCCAGCCAGTAAATAGCAGCACGCCGACGATCGCCAGCACCCAGATGACGGTGGCACCGAAGGAGATGCCGCCGAGCAGGCCGAGCACCACGCCCAGCTGCGCCGAGCACGGAATCGCCAACGCCATCAGGTAGATGGTGATCAGGCGCTCGCGCGGGGTGTGCAGGATGCGGGTGGTGAGCGTGGCCATGGTCACGCAGCCCAGGCCGAGCACCATCGGCAGCACCGCGCGGCCGTTGAGGCCGATCGCGGCGAACATGCGGTTGGCGATGACCGAGAGGCGAGAGAAGTAACCCGAGTCTTCCAGAATGCCGAAGGCGAGAAAGAAGGTGGTTACGATGGGCAGGATCAACGCCAGTGCGTAGGTCATGCCCATCGTCCAGAGCCCGTACTCGCCGACGAAGAGATCGGCGAGCCAAGGTGTGGAGATGTTGCGGGTGACGAAATCGGTGACGGCGGGGTTCAGTACCTCGCCGAAGAAATCCTCCTCCAGCAGCCCGACCAGGGTGCTGGCGCCGAAGTCGCCGACGAACAGATAGACGAGATAGAGCACGCCGAACAGCATCGGCCAGCCCCATACACGGTGAACCGCGACCCGGCCGAGCAGCATCGACAGCGTACGATCCTTGCCGCTGGCCTGGCGGGAGACGGTGCGCGCGAGTGCCTCGGCGGCGGTGCCGCGCTCGCGTGCCAGCCGCGCGGGCAGCGAGTCGCGTCCGGTAGGGACGGTGAGGTCGGCGATCGCCGCGCACACGGGTGCGCTGCCGGGCTGCGCCTCAAGCCAGGCACCCACTTCAGGATCCCTCCCGATGGCGAGGATCGCCAGCCCGCGCGCGGCCAAGCGCGGGTGCGGGCAGTGGGTGAGGATGAGTTGCTCGATGCCCGCGATCTGCTGTTCCAGCGCTTGGTCGTAACGCAGCAGCGCCGCGGGTGCGGCGGCCTTGGGTAGCGCATCGGTGAGGGCAGTCACGCCTTCGCCGCCGGTGGCCACGGTCGCCACCACAGGGATGGAGAGCGCCTCGGCGAGTGCACCCGTATCCACCGTCACGCCGCGCGCCTTTGCCTCGTCGGTCATGTTGAGCGCCATCACCATCGGCACGCCGAGTTCCGCGAGCAGCGCAGTGAGGTTGAGCGTGCGGCGCAGGTTCTTCGCGTCGCCGACCTGGATCAGCGTGCGCATGTCCTCGTTGAGCAGCGCACGCATGGTGGCGCGCTCGTCATCACTGCGCGAGGGCAGGGCGAGCACGCCCGGCGTGTCGAGCAGGGACGCGCCGCGGTCGAAGCGCGGGGTGGCGCGCGAGACCTCGACCGTGGTGCCGGGGTAGTTGGACACCGTGACGTAGGTGCCGGTGAGGCGGTGGAAGAGGACCGATTTGCCGACGTTGGGGTGGCCGACGAGGGCGAGGGTGCGCAATGCAGCCGGGAGGGTCGGAAGCGAGGTGGAGCAGTCCATGAAGGGATGAATCCCGAAGAAGAGGGAAGGCGGACAAAGAATGATAATGGATCTTATTTGTGGATTCTCTGACCAAACGCAAAGGAATCGTAAATCGGCAGGGGCGTCTTCGTGGGGCTGACGGGTCGCTGCGGCCCCTGGGCGCAAGCGTGCTCGCCGAGGGTGCCCGCGCCGGCTTGCAGTGGGGCGTCGGTGCGGTGGCGGGGTGCGTCAGGGCGTGACGATCTTGTCGATGCCCTCGAGGTAGGCAGTGCCCAAGTCAATGACCGCGTCGCGCTTCAGCCCTTCGCTCGCGAAGCGCATGTCGGCGACGGTGTTGTGCACATGGTGGGGCTCCTTCTCGAGAAAGGGTGCAGGCGGCGGAACGCCTCCCGCAGTGTCAGTAGATGTCGCGTCGGTAGCGTCCGGCGCGGGTGAGTGCGTCGAGCGTGCTGTTGCCAAGGATTTCGGCCAGTGCGGCGTGTACGGCCGGTCCCATGCCAACGGCGTTTCCGCATACGTAGATCGCTGCGCCGCCTTCGACCCAGGTGCGTACCGTGTCTGCGGCGCGCCGCAGCCGGTCCTGCACGTACTCGCCGTGCGGAGGGTCGCGGGACCAGACGCGGTCGCAGCGGGTGAGCAGGTTGTCGTGCTCGAGTGCGTCGATCTCCGCGCCGTGCAGATCGTCGTGCGCCTTGTTGCGCTCGCCGAACAGCAGCCAGTTGCGGCCGTCGCCGCGGCGGGCGCGGGCGCGCAGATGGGCGAGCAGGCCCGCAAGGCCGGTGCCGTTGCCGATGAGCAGCAGCGGGCGGTCGGCGTTGTCGCCGATGCGGAAATTCGGATGGGGGCGTACTCGCCCGCGCAGGCGGGTGCCGACCGCTGCCTCCTGTGTCAGCAGGGGGGAGAGTGCGCCGGGCGTCCCGTCTGCGCCGGTCACCCTGCGCACGATCAGGTGTACGGCGCCGTCCTCGGGCAAGGATGCGATCGAGTAGTCGCGCGGGCGGGCATCATCGCCCGTGGCAATCAGCTGCAGCAGGTCGCCGGGTGCCCAGTGCGGCAGGGGCGTGATCGTCGCGGCGGGTGAGTCCTCGCTTACGGGTTCCAACTCCACGTGACAGGCCGGTGCCCCCGCGCTGCCGGGATTGAGTTGGCGACAGGCGCGTATGCGCCAGAAGCCGGTGGCAGCCTGTGGTGCTTCCGCCACCTCGGCCAGCCCGGCGAAGCTCGCGAGTTGGTGGCGCCAGGTGATCAGGGCATCGTTCGCGGCGCCGTCCGCCTCGATGCGGGGAAAGATCGGGCCTGCACCCTGTTGCTGCAGCCAGTGGTCCAGTGCGCGGCCGAAGGCGCAGAAGTTCGCATAGCGGCGGTCGCCGAGGGCGACGAGTCCGTAGCGCAACCCTTGGAGATCGAGGCGGGTGGTCATCACCTGGCGGACGAATCCCGCCCCGTTGTCCGGGGCGTCGCCTTCGCCGCTGGTGCTGATGAGGAAGAGTGCGCGCGTGCAATCGCGCAACTGCGCGGCGCCGATCTGGTCGAGCGCGCAGGGGTGTACGGGCAGGCCGGCCGCCTGCAGCGCGCGTGCGGCCTCCCCGGCCAGTTCCTGTGCGAACCCGCTCTGGCTCGCGTAGGCGATCAGTACCCCCGCGTGGTTATCCTCATTGAGGGGCGCGACGCGGCGGCGATGAACCCGCCAGGCCTGGATGCAGAGCGCCGCATACGCTGCCAACACCCCCGTCGCCGCCCCCAGCCTGGGCAACTCGAGACTGATCATGCCGGCGATGGGCTGCGCCGGAGGTGGTCGTCCCGCTGCGCCCGAAGTGCCCTCATTGGGCGAGCACCTCGAGCGTTGCCACGTAGGACAGGCGGCGTTCCACGTTCTTCCGGGTTTCGCTCATCCCATCCACCGAGGCCTTCAGGTAGTACATGCCAGGTGCCTGCCAGGTGTGGGTGACGCGGCCTTCGGCGTCGGTGACGAGCGTGAGCTTCTCGAGTTGGTCGCGGTAGCGGGTGCCCGCGTGAATCACCGTGACCTCGAGGTTTGCTGCTGGCTTGCCGTTCGCCGTGAAGGCGAAGGTGGCCGGGTCGCCGACATAGAGATCGTTGGGGTGGGTGACCGGTACGAGTTCCAGACCGCTGCCCGTGGGTTTCGCTTCGGTAGGGCGGCCTACGGTGACGAAGGTCTCGATCCGGGAGCTGCCCTCGCGGATGACGAGTTCCTCGGCCGCGGCCGGCACCTTGCCCTCCATCTCGGCGGCCGTGCCACGCCAGCGCTTGGTCTCGCCGTTCTCCTTCCAGCTCGCCATCACGCTGGCGCTGGCGAGTGCGACGCGGTAGGTGCCCGGGGTCTGGAGATGGAGGTCGAACACCGTGCGCAGCTTGCCCTGGAGCAGGCTTTCCGGTTGTAGCGGGCTACCGTCAGGTGCGGTGATGGCGAGGTTGTCGCGCATGACCATCGGGCGATAGTTGAAGTAGAAGATGTCGTTGGAGACGGCGCCGTCGAAGGTTACGTAACCGGGGCTGGAAAGCACGGTGGACGAGGGCAGCAGCCAGGCTTCGTGCGAATGTGCAGCCGGCGTGACGAGGCTGAGCGCAAGGGCGGCGGCGGCAAGGTGTTGCTTGGGTTTCATCGGTTCTTCCTAGGTGCGGACGGATCAGGGCTTGAGCTGGACGGCGATGGTGCCGAGTTCGTGTTCGCCGCGTGCCTCGTGGCGGGTGACGTTCGTAGGCGGCCATTGCAGCGGCAGGCTTACCACTTCCCGACCGCCGTGCTCGCGGGCGGCCTCGACCACCAGGCGGTATTCGCCGGCGGCGAGCTTGCCGAGCGGGGTCTGCCCCTCGGTGAAGCTCAGGGTGTGCTTGCCCGGCTGGCGGGTGGCGCTGGTGAGGCCATCGACCGGCATGGCCAGCTCGCGACCGCTGCGGCGCCACCACAGGCGCATGTCCTTGAGCCATTTCGCGCCTTCTGCGTTGCGCATCTTGGCGTCATACCAGACGACGAGGTTGGCGGCGACCGAGTTGTCCGGGCGTTCGAGCCAGGCGGCGACGTAGGGGCGGCGGTAGTCCGCCACGTCGAAGTGCGGCAGTTCGAGTTCGACATCGATGCTGGCAGCGAGCACAGGGCTGCTTGCGAGCAGGCCGAGCACGAGGAGCAGGGGTTTGTACATGCGGGGGCTCCAGGGGGATCAGTGAATGAAAAGAAGGATCAGCAGTGCAGGCAGTACCACGCCCAGGCCGACCACCGGCCATACCGAGGCGCGCGTGGTGGCGTGAACCTGCAGGATGAGCAGACCGGTCACGGAGAACACCACGCACGCCACCGCGAAGAGGTCGATGAACCAGCGCCAGGCCTCACCCGTGTTGCGACCCTTGTGCAGGTCGTTGAGCCAGGCGATCCAGCCGCGGTCGGTGAGCTCGTACTCTGCCTCGCCCGCCTCGAGGTCGAGATGCAGCCAGGCGTCACCCCCCGGGCGGGGCAGGGCGAGGTAGATCTCACCCTCGGACCATTCGGCCGGCTTGCCGGCGACGGACAAAGCCATCGCGTCCGCCACCCAGCGCGTGGCTGCGTCGGGCAGCGGGCGCTCCGCGGCCTGGCCATCGCCGGCGCGCGCGCGCAAGTCGTCCCGCAGCGAGGCCGGGATGGCGACGCTGCGGGTCTCGATCCGCGGCTTGGCCTCGATTGCGCCAGAGTGGTTGAGGGTGATGCCGGTGAGGGCGAACATGAGCATGCCGAACAGCGAGACGGCCGAGCTGATCCAGTGCCATTGGTGCAGGGCGCGCAGCCATCCGGCCCGACGGGCCTGACGCTGCCCGTCTGTGTCCGGCGTGGCGGTGTGCGCATGCTTCGTGCGGATTGCCCCGGTGTCGGAGGGCCTCGGGTAGGTCGGCATGGTTGAGTCAGGCTGCCTGACGGGCGATCGAATACGCGCGGTCACCGCAGCCGTCGAGGGCTGCGGTGACTGCCAGCGCCGCTCAGAAGCGGGCGTTCAAGCTCACCCAGAAGCTGCGCGCCTTGTCCTTGTTGTTGTAGTCGTACTCGGGGCCGTAACCGCTCGCATCGCAGCCGCGGCCGGAGCAAGGCACCCAGGTGTAGCCGGTGAAGTCCTTGTCCAGCAGATTGTTGATGCGGCCGTTGAGCGTGACGTGTTCGTTTACCTCGAGGCTGGCGCCGAGATGGAGGACGTCGTAGTCCTTGTAGTAGCGCGGGTTGCCGGCGTCATCGGTCCCACGGTAGCGCTTGGAGCGCGACTCCAGGGTCAGGAAGACGTTGAGATCGGGACGCGCCTGCCAATCGAGCGTGGTGTTGAGCATGTGCTTAGCACTGTTGCCCAGCGGCAGACCCTTCTCGTCACCGCTCTTTTGTTCACTGTCGGTGTAGGTGTAGTTGCCGCGCAACGCCCAGTTGGGAAGAAACTGCCAGCGTCCCGCGAGTTCGGCCCCCTGAATCACCACCTCGTCGATGTTCACCGCCTTGGTCGATGTGGCGTAACCGAGGTCTGCATAGTCACCCGTGCTGGAGCAGGTCACGCTGGTCGTTGGGCCGCATGCCTGCGAAGCGATCTTGTCCTTGAAGTCGTTGCGGAAGATCGTGGCGTTGAAACTGTGCCGGTCCGGATGGCTCCAGTAAACCGCGAGCTCAGTGTTGCGGCTCGTTTCAGGCTGAAGGTCCGGATTGCCGAAGAAAGGAGAGGTGCCCTGGCCGCCGAAGCCCACGACGCCGTCGTAGAGTTGGGTGGTCTTGGGGGTCTTGAAGCCGGTGCTGATGCCGCCCTTGACGGTCCACTGGGGGTTCAGGTTGTAGACGCCATAGATCCGGGGTGAGAGGTTGTCGCCGAAAATGTCATGGTTGTCGTAGCGCACCCCCCCCGTGAGTGTAAAGGCGTCGGTCAGCATCCAGTTGTCCTCGATAAAGAGCGACCACATCTTGTGATCCTGTACCTTCCCCGGGGTGCCGGATTCCATGCCGAACACGCCGTCCTGCAGTTCGCCGTCGATGATCTGGCCGCCCACGACCAGAAGGTGGTCGCCTGCGAGCTTGTGCAGCGGAATGTCCAGCTTGGCGTCGAGCGTGTACTGGTTGCTCTGCAGCACGCGCTTGGGGCGCGGCAGGAATGTAGCCTGCGCTGCGGCTTTACGTTCATCCTCGCTCAGGTTTGCGTAGGCGCCGGAGCCCTGGAGCATCGCCAGTAGTTCCTGTCGTTCGGCAACGGTGAAGGGCAGGGTGCGGCCGTTGTTGTCCGTTTCAACGTAGGACAGGGCGAGGAAACTCGTGCCGAAATCCCAATGGCCTTCGTGCGAAAGCGACCATGCACTGCGGGTGAACTCCTGCTCGCTCGCGTAGCCGACGCGAGGCTCCGCGCGACCTGAAGCCCCGTTTGTCTGGACACATCGAGAGCCGCTCCACCTGCTGCAGAAGACCGTGTCGATGCTGTCGACCGTGCCCAGCGGGTAAGCGGTGGCACCACTTTGGTCGATATACGGGTCGTTGTTGTAGGACTGGGTGGAGTCGTCGTAGTCAAACGTGATGCGCTGGCGCGCGTCCGGGGTGAAGAAGAGGCTGAGCCCGTATGCCTTGTTGGTGTTGTCGACGGTTTTGCCGCCGCCGCCGAAACCCAGGTCGGGCGACTGGGCTTGGCCTGTCCCGGGGTTGAGCGTCGGCTCGAGCTCGACGTTCGAGGCCAGGCGCTCATAGACGCTGCCGCGCAACGCCAGCCCCAGCTTGCCCTGCACGATTGGCCCGCGGATGGCAAAGTCGGTAGTGATGTCATCGCCGAACTGATCGTCGGTCTGCAAGGTCCGGCCGTAGGTGACCGACCCTGACCACTTGCTGATGTCTTTCTTGGTGATGATGTTGATCACGCCGCCCATCGCATCCGCGCCGTACAACGTGGATGCCGGGCCGCGGATGACCTCGATGCGCTCAATGGCGTCGAGCGGCGGAATGTGGTTGAACTGGTTGCCGCCGAAGCTGTTCGGGTAGATGTCGCCGTGATTGTTCTGGCGCTTGCCGTCGATCAGGATCAGCGTGTAGTCCGAGCCCATGCCGCGCATGCTGATCGTCTTCTGGCCGGTCTTGTCGGAGGTCTCGCCGATATCGACGCCCTCGAGATCGCGCACGGCGTCGATCAGCGTCGTGTAGGGCTTCTTCGAGAGTTCTTCCTGCGTGACGACCGAGATGCTGGCCGGTGCGTCGGTGATCTTCTGCTCGAAACCCGCAGCACTGACGACCACTGCGCCAAGCGCGGTCTCCTGTCCGTGCGATGCGGCGGCTGGAAAGGCCAGCGCGAGGAAGAGGACGGACGTGCGAATACGAGGCGGGCGGTTGCCCGCCCGGACAGCGTGTGCCATGTAAGCGATTCCTTTGACGGCGTAGTCGGGACGTTGGCTGGCTTCCTGGATACGCTTGGCCCGGAGGGCTTACAGGTGGCTGGCTGGTGTTATCTTGAGTTGCGAATGATAAAAGTTCGTATTTAGGTTTGTCAAACTGTAACGGATGTTTTGCGCGGATGTGCTCGCGCCCCAGTCGGCCGCCTTCAGGTGCCCTGCCAGCCGCCGCCGAGCGCCTTGTACAGGTTCACCGCATTGTTCAGGCGGGCCAGGCGCAACTGGGCGAGCTGGTCCTGGGCTGAGAACAGGGTGCGCTGGGCGTCGAGTACGGTGAGCAGGCTGTCTGCGCCTTCCCGGTAGCGTAGCTCGGCCAGGCGCAGGCTGCGCTGCGCTTCGGTCAGGATCTCGCGCTGTGCGGCCTCCTGGCGGGTGTCGCGTGCGCCGTCGGCGAGTGCATCTTCCACTTCCTTGAGGGCGACAAGGAGAGCACGACGGTGCGTTTCGAGCAGTTCGCGCTGGCGTGAGCGCTGGAGCTCGACCTCTGCACGCAGACGGCCACCGTCGAAAACCTTCTGCAGCACGCTGGCCGACAGCGACAGTGTGCGCGTGGTGTCGGCGAGTGAAAGCAGGGCGGTGCTGCCAAGCCCAGCGCCGGCCGAGAGGCTGATGCCGGGGAGGAGGGCCGCGCGCGCTGCCGCGATGTTGGCGGCTGCAGCGATGAGACGGGCTTCGCTGGCGGCGAGGTCGGGGCGGCGTAGCAGCAACTCGGAGGGGAGGCCCGCATCGATGCCTGGCACCCGCAAGGCCTCGAGGCGCTCGTCGGTCGTGAAGCGGGCCTGCGGGTTGCGACCAAGCAGGAGGGCGAGCGCGCTGCGTGTCTGGCGAAGCTGTACTTCCAGGGGTTCGATGGCCTTGCGCTGAGTGAGGACGGTGCTGCGCTGCTGGCTCAGATCGAGTGCAGAGGCCGCGCCGTTGTCGTAGCGGGCTTGCACCACACGCAGCACGCCCTCGGCGAGGGTAAGGTTCTGGCGGGCGATCTCCACGCGTTCCTGCAGCGCGAGGGCCTGGAACCAGGTTGTGGCGACACTTGCGCTCATCGACAGTCGGGCGGCGTCGTAGTCATGGCGACTTGCCGCGAGGCTGGCGCGGCTGGCGTCCACGCCGGCGGCGATGCGACCCCACAGATCGAGCTCATAGCTGGCGCCCAGGCTCAGGTCGGTCGAGCCCGACTCGTTGCCATCTACATTGCGCGTGCCGCCGCCACCGCTGAGATTCAGTGTCGGGAAGAGCGAGGCGCCGGCCTGGCGCAGCGTGAGCTCGGCCTGCACCACGCGCTCGGCCTGGATGCGTAGATCAGGCGCCGAGGTCATCGCCTCCGTGACGAGGGCGTCAAGCTGGGTTGAGCCGAAGCTTTGCCACCAGGCCGCATCGACGGCGCCGCTGGCATCGGGCTCGCTTTCGGCCCATGCGTTCGGCAGGGGCAGGTCCGGGCGGGCGACGGGCTCGGTGATCGCGCAGCCGGCCGCGAGAAGGGCGGTCAGCACGGGGAGGAGACTGCGGCGCAGGGCAGTGCGATGAGGCTGCATGGATGTCGTCCGGGTGGGGATGTGCGGGCAAGCCCGCTCCGGTGGAGTGAAATTGCTCGGGAATGTCATTCGGAGGCGAGGGCCACGACGGGATCCAGGCGCGCGGCCGTGCGCGCCGGCAGGTAGCCGAACACCAGTCCGGTGAGGAAGGCGCAGCTGAAGGCGAGCACCACCGGCAGCAGCGAGTACTGCACTGCGGTGCCGAAGCTGGCGATGATGGCTGCGCTACCGAGCCCGACGGCAACGCCGATCAGCCCGCCGACAGCGGAAACCACCAGTGCCTCGATGAGGAACTGTTGCAGGATGTTCCGTGTGCGTGCACCTGTGGCCATGCGGATGCCGATCTCGCGCGTGCGTTCCGTCACCGACACCAGCATGATGTTCATGACGCCGATGCCACCCACCAGCAGCGAGATCGCCGCGACCGTGCCGAGCAGGATGGTGAGCGTGTTCTGCGTTTCGGATACCGTGTCGATCACGGAAGCCATGTTGCGGATCTGAAAGTCCTCCACGCCGTGGCGGGCGAGCAGCAGGCTCTGCACCGCGGCCTGGGTGTCGTCGATGCGCGCCACGTCCTCGACCGCTACCGTCACGTTGCGCAGGAAGCGCTGGCCGGTGATGCGCAGGCTTGCGGTGGTGAACGGCATGAACACGATGTCGTCCTGGTCCTGCCCCCAGGGCGTGGCCCCCTTCGGGGTCATTACGCCTACGACCTGAAAGGGTATGTTGTTGACCAGAATGAATTCGCCGACCGCGTCGCCGCCTGGAAACAGCGCCCGCGCGACCGTCTGGCCCAGCACCGCGACAGTGGCGTAGCGGGCTTCGTCCTCGGCGCTGAAGAAGGTGCCGCTGGCAGTCGCCCAGTTGCGAGCGACGATATAGTCGGCCGAGGTGCCATTGACGCTGCTTCGGTGGTCGACGTTGCCGGCGCGCAGGGTGATCGTGGCGCCCTGCTCGGGCACCGAGGCGAGGACATTGGGCAGTTCGGCGATGGCCTGCACGTCCTCGACGACCAGCGTGGCAGGCGCGTCGCGCCCGCGCGTGTTTGGTGCGCCCGGGCGCACCGTGAGCAGGTTGGTGCCCATTGCGCTGACCTGGTCGATCACCTTCTGCTTGGCGCCGTCGCCGATCGCGAGCATGGCGATCACCGAGGCCACGCCGATGACGATGCCGAGCAGGGTCAGCACGGTACGGAACAGATTGGCGCGCAAGGCGCGCAGCGCGGTGCGGGTGGCCTCGACCACGTCCGAGAGCGGAGAGGTGCGATCCACATGCGGGCTGAAGTCGGGGGCTGGACCCTCGGGCAGGCAGGGGCCCGGGTCGGACACGATGCGCCCGTCTCGGATCTCGATGATGCGTTGCGCCTGCTCGGCGACCTCGCGCTCGTGCGTGATGAGGATGATCGTATGCCCTGATGCCGAGAGCTCGCGCAGCAGCTTCATGACTTCGGCCCCGCTCCGGCTGTCGAGCGCGCCGGTGGGTTCGTCGGCGAAGATGATGCGCCCGCCGTTCATCAGCGCGCGCGCGATGGAAACGCGCTGCTGCTGACCGCCGGAGAGCTGGTTCGGGCGGTGGTGCACCCGCTCGGCCAGCCCCAGCTTGTCGAGCAGTTCCTCGGCGCGGAGGTGGCGCTCGTCGCGCGGCATGCCGGAATAGACGGCCGGCACCTCCACGTTCTCGCGCGCAGTGGCTCCGCCGATGAGGTTGTAGCTCTGGAACACGAAGCCGAAGGCCTCGCGGCGTAGGCGGGCGAGCTCATCACGCCCGAAATCCTCCACATCCTCGCCCATGAAGCGGTAGACGCCGCTGCTCGGCCGGTCGAGGCAGCCGAGGATGTTCATCAGCGTCGACTTGCCAGAGCCCGAGGCGCCCATGATGGCGACGAATTCACCTTCATGGATCGTGAGGTCGATGCCGTGCAGCACACGGGTCTCGACCTCGCCATTCACGAAGCTGCGCGTGATGTTCGAGAGCGCGATCAGTGGCTGGCGGACAGCCCCGGCCTGCGTCAGGCCACCTGCGCCCTGATCTGGCGTGGTGGGCGTCTCGCGTGCGGGAAGGGCTTCCGGCTTCATAGGCGCGGTGTCCTCGCCGGGCCGCTGCTGCCTGCGCCCACCGCCACACCGGACACCACGCGCTCGCCTTCCTGCAGCCCTTCGAGCACCTGCGCCTGCACCCGGTTTGCAACGCCCAGTACCACCTTGCGATCTTCGAGCGCACCGCGCGCGTTCTCCACCTTGACCGTTCCCTGCGCCGGAGCCGCTGCAGTCCCGGTCGTGGTCCGGTTTCGGCCGGTCCCCATGCCCTTTACTGCGCCGCGTCCGCCACCCGGGTTCATTTCGCCGCCGCCAGGGGGCGTCTCCGCCGGGGCGGGGGGCGATGCAGGGCCAGCGACCTGCGGCGGGCGGGGGGCACCCTGGGTCAGTGCCGCCATCGGGACCAATAGTGCGTCCTTGGCCTGTGCGACCACGAAGAAGACCTGTGCTGTCATCTGCGTCATCAGGCGTCCGTCCGCGTTGGGTACGTCGAAGAGTGCGTTGTATAGAACGACGTTGTTGGTGACGGTCGGGGTCGGCTCGATCCTCTCGAGCTTGCCGTACCAGCGCTTGCCACTGCCGCCCAGGGTGGTGAAGTAGGCGCTCATGCCCAGGCGCAGGCGGCCAATGTCCGCTTCGGAGACCTGCGTCTGCACGGTCATCGTGGACAGGTCGGCGATGCGCATGACCACCGGCGCCTGCTGGTTGGTGTTCAGCGTCTGGCCTTGGCGGGCTGTGATCGACACCACGGTGCCGCTCATCGGCGAGAGGATGCGGGCGTACTGGAGATTGGCCTCGTCTGCACGCAGGGTGGATTCGATCTGCTCGATCTGGGCGCGGAGGGCCTCGAGCTGGGCCTCGGCTGATTGCGCCGAGGCTTCGGCCGTCTGCAGGCTTTCCTGGGTGGTTGCGTCCTCAGCCATGAGTGCGCGTTGGCGGCGCAACTGGATCTGCGCGAGGCTGAGCTGGGCTTCGCGGTCTTTCAACTGCGCTCTCAGGTTCTTCAACTGCGCGCGCGAGGCGTCGACCCGGGCGAGATAGACGGTGGGGTCGATCTGGGCGAGCAGGTCCCCTTCCTTCACGCTGTCGCCTACCTCGACGTGGATCTTGTCTAGCTGGCCCGACACCTGCGCGCCCACATCCACGTAGTCGCGTGGCTGCAGGGTACCCGTGGCGGTGACCACATCCTCGATGTCGCCGCGCTGGACGGTACTGAACTGATAGGCGGTGAGCGGGCTGCGTTCGCCCACCAGGTGCGGCCATGCGTACCAGCCGCCCACCGCAAGCAGGGGAAGGGCGAGCAGCATCAGTCGGCGGCCCCAGCGGGGGTCGGGCTTGCGGGAGGAGGAAGTGTGGGTGTTCATGTGATTGTGGTGTCGGTCGTGCGCGGAGTCACGGCTTGAGAAGAGAGTCTCTGTGCAAGCATAGCGGCCTGCCTGGCGCCGTCATGTATCAGATTGCAGCGCTTGGGCCATGATGAAGACGATTGGTGAGCGGTCATGGAAGACCCGCGCTCGAAGACAACGTTCCGGGGCATGGTTTGAGGAAAGGTTGACGATAGTCAAGAAACTGGAGAATTAGATCATGTCTAATCGGATCAACAGCAAGGCGGAGGAAAACTCCGACGCCGGAAGAACCACAGCAGATTCGCTGAGCAAGCAAGGAGAAGCACCATGATGAAGATGAAAGCAGTCGGAGTCGCAGTTGCGTTTGCCGTTGCCGGCACCGCTTGGGCCGCCACCGTACGGGAGGAGCCGATCCAGCCGATCGAGGCGGCCAAGGTCACCGACCCTGCCAAGGTGGAGTTGGGCAAGAAGCTGTGGTTCGAACCTCGTCTGTCGATGTCCGGCATCATCTCCTGCAACACCTGTCACAACCTGTCGATGGGCGGTACGGATAACCTCAAGACCTCCATCGGTCACGGTTGGAACGCAGGTCCGGTGAACTCGCCTACCGTGTTCAACTCCAGCCTCGCGATCGCGCAGTTCTGGGACGGCCGCGCGGCCGACCTCAAGGAGCAGGCGGGCGGCCCGATTCAGGCGGACGTGGAGATGAACATGCCGCATACGCTGGCGGTCGGCATCCTGCAGTCCATCCCCGGCTACGTCGAGGAGTTCAAGACTGTTTACGGCAAGGATAAGATCGAGATCGACATGATCACCGACGCGATCGCCGAGTTCGAGGAAACCCTGGTTACGCCCAATGCCCGTTTCGACCAGTGGCTCAAGGGTGACGACAAGGCGCTGAACGAGAAGGAACTGGCCGGCTACACCCTGTTCAAGGAAAGCGGCTGCGTGGCTTGCCACAACGGGCCGGCTGCGGGCGGCACCTCGTTCCAGCGCATGGGCCTGTTCGAGCCGTACCAGAGCACATCGCCGGCTGAAGGTCGTGCTGCCGTCACCGGTAACGATGCCGACCGCTTCAACTTCAAGGTGCCGACCCTGCGTAACGTCGAGCTGACCTATCCGTACTTCCACGACGGTGAAGCCGCAACCCTGGAGGAGGCGGTGGACGTCATGGGTCGCCTGCAGCTGGGTCGAAAGTACAGCGAGGATGAGATCGGCAAGATTGTCGCCTTCCTGAAGACGCTGACCGGAGACCGCCCGGAAATCGCAATGCCGCTGCTGCCGCCGTCCAGCAACGCGACGCCGCAGCCGAATCCGTTCAATTAAGCGTCGGCGGGGAGATCCCGCATCCGGAGTGGCATTCCGAACGGGGGGCGGTCGCAAGACTGCCCCCCGTATTAGTTCGTAAGGCTTATTGACGCAATGTACGACTCGGTCCAGCATTAATACGCAGTCTTAACAGAGAGAAGGGGCCCTCAGAGCGCCCCGGGATGGATAGCCATGAACGAATATACTTCTGCCGATGCCATCGCCAGCCTGCGCAAGGCCGGCGTTCCGGTCACCCACCAGCGGATCGAGATCGCGAAAGTGTTGTTTTCCGCGCCGGTGCATCTGTCTGCTGATCAGGTCTGGGCGAATGTTCGCGACCTGTCTCCGGACGTTTCGCGCGCCACGGTGTACAACACGCTGCGCCTGTTCAGCGAGAAGAAAATGATCCGCGAACTCTTCGTGGACCCGCAGCGCGTGGTCTATGACTCGACCACCACGCCGCACCACCATCTCTACAACATGGACACCGGTGAGGTGTGCGACGTCTCCGATGAAGAGTTGCAGGTCGTCGGCAGGCCGAAACTGCCCGAGGGCGTTGTGCTCGACGAGATCGACGTCATCGTGCGTGTCCGCAACCGCATGGCCTGAGCGTAACGCCCGGCGGGGCGCTCTGCCCGTTACATTGGAAGCAGGACAAGAAGAAACGGCGCCGCAGCGAGAGGGCGCCGTTTCCGTTTCTTGTAGCAGGCCCGTGGCGTCGGCTCAGTTTTCCGGCACGGTGACGAAGCCCATCTTCTCGATGCCGGCGCTGCGGGCCCGGGACATCACCTCGGCGATGACCTCGTAGCGCGTGTTGCGATCCGCGCGCAGATGCAACTCGGGCTGGGGCAACTGCGCAGCCGCGTTTGCAAGACGTGCGGGCAGAAGTTCCGCGTCCAGCAGTTCCTCGTTCCAGAAGACCCGCCCCTGATCGTCGATCGATAGCGCGATATTCTCGGGCTTTTGCTCGGTGGCGTCGCTCGAGGCCTGAGGAAGATCGATCTTGACCGAGTGGGTGAGCAGGGGCGCTGTGATCATGAACACGATCAGCAGCACCAGCATCACGTCGATCAGCGGCACCATGTTGATGTCGCTCTGCGGCGGGCGACTGTCGCCCTGGTTGAAACCGCCGAATGCCATCATGCGGCTCCGGGGCTGGTGGCCGCCTTGTTGCTGGCGATACACAAGCCTGCACTGGCTTGCTCTTGAGCACCCGCGACGCTTGCAATGCGGGCACCCGTGGAAAACCAGGCATGCAGATCGTGTGCAAAGGCGTCCAACTCCGAGAGTTCGACACGGTTCGCACGGGTGATCGTGTTGTAGGCAAGCACCGCCGGGATGGCGACGAAAAGGCCGAAGGCGGTCATGATCAGCGCCTCGCCGACCGGTCCTGCCACCTTGTCCAGGGTGGCCATGCCTGAGGCGCTGATGTTCACCAGCGCGTGGTAGATCCCCCACACCGTGCCGAACAGGCCCACGAAGGGCGCGGTCGAACCGATAGACGCCAGCGTGGTCAGCCCGGCCTCGAGGCCCGCAGTGGACAGGGCCATCGATTTGCGCAGGGCACGGGTGACGATCTCGTCGGCGTCGAGATGTCCGCCCAGGGTGTTCGTGTGCGTGTGGCGGCGGATGTGCTCGGTGGCTGCGGCCCCTTGCTGCGCGAGCGCTTCGAAAGGGGATTCCGGTGCGCGCTCACCCAGGATCTTCAGCCCTGACTCCAGGTTGCTGGCGCCCCAGAACGCCTCGACCGCACGGGTGTAGCCGCGGGCGCGCATCTGGCGCCAGGCGCGGCTCAGGATCAGATACCAGCTCGTGACGGACATGACGAGCAGGATGAGCGCAACGGCGCGGATGATCGAGTCGGATTGTGCCCACAGGTGAGCGAGGCCGAAGGCCTGTGAACTGTCCATGTTCAGTTTCCTTGAAGTTTGAATACGATGGGTACGAGCACCCAGGCTTCCACCGCTGCGCTACCACGACGTGCAGGGACGAAACGCCAGCGCGCGACGGCGTCCTGAGCGGCCCGATCCAGGCGCGAGGAGCCCGAGCTTGCGCGCAACTCGATCCGTGAAGGCAGTCCTTCCGCGGAGACGAGCACGCGCAGCATGACCTGTCCTTCCTCGCGCATGCGGCGTGACACCATCGGGTACGCAGGATGCGGGTTGTTCAGGTAGGCAGCGTCGTAGCGCGCCTGGGTGAGTGCCGGCGTGCTTTCGCTTCGGGTGGAGGCGCTTGCGCTTGCGCTTGCTACAGGCGCAGGCTGGGGTGCGGCTTCGGTGGGTGCGCTGGTTGCGGTAGGCGCGTCGGTGGCAGGGGGTGCTTCACGGACCACCGGCTTGGGTGTCGGCTTCTTCGCCACAGGCTTCGGCTTGGGCGTCGGCTCGGGCTTGGGTTCGGGCGGTGGCGGTGGCGGCGGCGGTGGCGGCGGCGCTGGTTCTGGCGGACGCACTTCAGGAGGGGGCGGCGGCACGGGTTCAGCTGGGGCTGCGCTTGCGGGCTGCTCCATGGCAGCTGGCTCGGCCTGGATCAGTGCGACCTGGATCGGGGCGATCTGCGGTGGCGTCGTGTCCTGCATGCCGAAGCGGGCGAGCGCCCCCAGCGCGGCGAGATGGGCAACGGCCACCAGGGAGGCGAGCGTGATGCGAGCTGCCGAGCCGCCATTCAGCGCGGACTGGGGGGAGGCATCGGATGCGCGTCGCGCCGGGGGCGCCTCGAACTCGACGGCGTTGACCGCAGCGACGTGGGTCACGATGGACGCAGATGCAGCACTCACTGCCTTGCGTCCGGCGATCGGTGCCGTGTCGGGGGCGGGCGTCTTCAGGACCGGTGCGGCAGTGTGCATGTTGCAGGAAGGCGGGCTGCCCCGCGCGGGGGCAGCCGGGCTGGAAACGGTGGTCGGGTTGAGAACGTGGTCAGCTTGAGGCCGGGCTCATCTGTGACTGCAGGTAATTCTGCAGTCCCACCTGCTCGACCAGACCGAGCTGGGTTTCGAGGTAATCGATGTGCTCCTCGGTGTCCTCGAGAATCTTCTCGAAGATCTCCCGCGAAACGTAGTCCTTACAGGACTCACAGTAGGCGATCGCCTCAATGAGGTTCGCTCGCCCACCCAGTTCGAGTTTCAGATCGCCCTGCATGCATTCCGGGACGTTCTCCCCGATCAGGAGCTTGTCGAGGTTCTGCAGGTTCGGAAGACCTTCGAGGAACAGGACGCGCTCGATGAGCAGGTCGGCATGCTTCATCTCCTCGATCGATTCGTCGTACTCGTGCTTGCCGAGTCGATCCAGGCCCCAGTTCTTGTACATGCGTGCATGCAGGAAGTACTGGTTGATTGCCGTCAGCTCGATGGTCAGCTGTTTGTTGAGGAACTGGATGACTTTCTTGTCGCCTTTCATGCTGCCTCCAGGGTGAGAGAGAACGCCGGTACCGGGCTGGAGCATACCGCGGCGTGACTCTGTCGTGGGTTTGATGCCAGCGCGGAGTTCAGGCAATCCCTTGCGCAACGCGCGCAACGACCGCACTCAGCGGTGACACCCAGTTCGGTGCGAAGCTGCCGGAGCGTGCGCGTCCCCTGGCTCGCGGCCAGGTGAATCTGGCGCTCCGTGACTGCATTGCATACGCACACATACATAGTCTAGCCTCCAGACAGATTCTTGCGTTCCACGCTCACTTGGTGAGGATCAGCTTTCCGTTCCGCGTTGCACGCAGGAGGTAATGGCTGCCCTCGTGTTCGATCGTGATCGCGCGCTGCCGCCCGAGAAGCTGGGTGCTGCGCACGACATTGAGGCGGGCATCGCTCCCGGGCAGGTCATCGCTGTCGAGCACGCCTTTTTCCATGGAGCCAGTATCCGGGATCTCAGAATCGATCATTTGAAACTTCGTGCAAACAATAATGATTCGCATTAGAGCACGAGTGCCGAGCGTGTGCAATCTGTTCGTGCATCTGCTTGATCCTCTGCGCCTACCGTGTCGCGCTGCCGGGTACCTGGTCGAGCCTCAACAGCACCTTGAGTCCAGGGTGCTCGGCCAGGCTGGCGGGCAGATAGGCGAGGGCGTTCGGGTTTCTGAGGACCAGCTCGATCGCATGCTCGGGTCCAGCGACTTCGTGTGGAGGACGCGCCCGCCCGGTGAATACCAGACGCGACCAGTAGGCCCGGATCTGGCTGGGGTTCTTGCCCGTCAGATGCTGGTAGAACTGGTCCCGGACCGGGCCGGAAGGCAAATCGACGACCGTGAGCAAGGGGCCGTCTGCGATCCGGGTGCGCTGGCCAAGGTACAACTCCTGCGCCGCGCTGAGCTCCAGGGTCTGGAGGTTGCCCTCACGCGCGCTGACCAGCACGATCCCCGCCCCGTCCGCAGCAAGTGCGGCGGGTGCGAGCAGCGTCAGCCACAGCGCGAACACGCGCAGCCAGCCGCGCAGGGAAACGGGGCGCTCAGAACACCACATCGACCGACACGCTCAGCAGGTTGATCGTGCGTCGGTCGAGACCCGGCGCGAATGGGTCGTCGCGGGCGATGAAAGTGCCCAGCGCGTTCCGACTGGTGCGAGCCTGGGTGAATTCGGCCTTCAATGCCGCGCTGGGGGCGAAGTCCCAGCGCATGCCAACGGAGAAGCTCTTCTGGGCCTGGTTGCGCGAGCGGTTGAACCCTTTGATCCGGTCCTCGTAGCCCGGCCACTCCGCGGCTTCGACGAGAGGTTGATCCTGCCATTGGCGAGCGACGCTCAGGTACGGCATGACGGATCCGAAGCGGCGGCCGGCGGAAGCGTAGGCAGCGGTGGCGCTGTTCGAGAACTTGCTTGCGGTGTTGCGCGCCACCTCTGCACTGAAGCGCCAGACGCCGTCGTCCCATTGCATGCCCAGCGAGCTGAAGCTCGCGCTTGCGCCCGAGCCGCTGAGTTCCGCCCTGAGCGCTTGCGGCAGTGTGGAGGCAAAGTCGACGAAGCCCGGCGAGGTCCGCTCGACAGCGAGATCTGCCTTCGCATAGCCGGCGCTCAGGCTCAGCGATCCGGACTCCAGTGTCAGCGTCATGCCACCAAGCTTGCTCAGGCGCGCCTGCCCGCCATTGATGACAGGGATCCGGCTGCGGCCGAAGTACGGATGCAGCTCAACGAACATGTCGCCGATGTGCGCGCGGTAAAGCAGATCGATGCCGTCGATGTCGCTGAAGGGATTGAGCCCGTAGACCTCGACGGGTGGGCGAACCCAAACCTGGTTGTAGTTGATGTCCGAGGTATCGGAGAGCATGAAGAAGGGGCTGCGGAAGCGGCCCGCACGCAGCGTGAGTTCGGGGCTCAGGGCGTGGCTGAGAAAGGCCAGGGCGGGGCGTGGGTCGTAGTCACCACGCTGCGTCTCGCGGGTGACCAGCTGCAGTACGAACGCGTTGCGCTCGCTCAGGCGAACGTCAGCCTGCACGCCCAGCACAGAATCTGGCCCGAGATCGGTGCGCTGCCCCCCGGGGGCATCGATGCCCACGCGTGCGAACTGCAGCGTGTCCGAGCGCGTCTGTACCGCACCCAAGGTGGCGAAACCCGACAGGCGCCAGTCGATGTCGGTCCCGCGCGCGGCGGGGGCGCACAGGCCTTGCAGCAAGCCGAGGGCCAGGGCGGCTACCAGCAGATGGCGTCGGAGAGATCCTTGAATCATTGATCGAGGCCTTGCAGATAGGCAAACGTCGAATCGCGATCGACCGGGCGGGAGAACAGGTAGCCCTGTCCGTAGTCGCATCCCATGTCGAGCAGGGTTTTCAGCTGCTCCTCGTTCTCGATGCACTCTGCCACCACGGTCATGCCGAGTTCGTGCGCCAGCTGGATGCTGTGGCGCACGATGGCGCGCAGGCGTGCGTCGTGGGTGAGCGAGTGAACGAAGGAGCCGTCCAGCTTCACCTGGTTGCAGGGCATCGTATGCAGGTAACTGAGCGTCGAATAGCCGGTGCCGAAGTCGTCGATCAGCACGTCGATGCCCGATGCGCGCAGCGCGTGCAGATGGGCGATGGCGGGGCCGTCGCGGTCCGCGAGCACGCTCTCGGTGACTTCGAAACGCACCGAGCTGCGTGGGATGCCGCTCTGCGCAATGGCCGCGAGCAGCTCCTCGGCGAGATCGGCGCGCGAGAGCTGTCGCGCGGAAAGGTTCACGCTCACGCGCACCGGCTGCTGCTGTGGAAGGCGCGTGCTCCAGTCGCGGATGTCGCGGCAGGTGCTGCGCAGCACCTGCATGCCCACGTCGTGGATGAGGTCGAGCGTCTCGGCCAGGGGGATGAACTCGGAAGGCGGCAGCAGGCCCATGCTCGGGTGGGGCCAGCGCACCAGGGCCTCGAAGCTTGCGAGCCGGCGTGTGGCGAGCTCGACGATGGGTTGATAGAAGACACCGAGGTCGCCGCGCACCAGGGCGGCGCGCAACTCGGCCTCGATCTGCAGCGCCCGTACCGCTTGCGCGTGCATATCGGGCTGGAAGAACTCGATCGGAGCGGTTTCGCTGCGTCGCGCCTTGTGCAAGGCGTTGTCCGCGTCGCGCAGCAGGGATTCGGCGTCCTCCCGCGCGCTGTCGCTCATCGCTACGCCGACGCGGCAGCGCGGATGCAGGACTTGGTCGGTGTTGCTGGGTGCGAAGGCGGGCAGAGCGACCAGGTCCTCGCACACCCGCAAGGCTTCGATGGAATTGTCCACCCCGTTGAGCAGTACGGCAAACTGGTCGCCCCCGACCCGCGCACAGACGTCGCCCTGCCGCATCAGCGAGGTGATGTGGTTGGCGATCCTGCGCAGCAATTCGTCACCGACGGCGTGGCCGTAGCTGTCGTTGACGAGGCTGAAGCGCTCGAGGTTGATGGTGAGGATTGCGATCTGCTTGGGGTTGCCCCGCCGGCGCTGGGCGAGAGCGTGGTTCGCGTGCTCGATGAACATCGCGCGGTTGGGCAGTCCGGTGAGTCCGTCGTGCAGGGCGTCGTGCAGGAGCTGCTGCTCGGCGCGCTTGCGCAGGTTGATGTCGCCGAGCGAGCCCGCCATGCGGAAGACGTGCCCGCCGGGGTTGCGGCTTGCCACGCCGCGGATCAGCACCCAGCGATACTCGCCATCGGGATGGGCAACGCGCAACTCCATCATGAACTGGGCGCTCTCGCCCTTCAGGTGGGCGATCAAACGTTGCTGGTAACTCTTGACCTCGTGCGGATGCACCAAGTCGATGAAGGCGTCGGCTTCGGCGGGCATGCCGCCAGGCGGCAGGCCGAGGATCTCGCAGAAGCGCTCGGAGTAGTAGGCGTGACCGGTGTCGAGGTCCCAGTCCCACAGGCCGTCGTTCGCCCCCCGCAGCGCCATGGCATAGCGCTCCTCGCTGGCGCGCAGCCGGCCGGCCGTTTCCTGCAGCTCTGAGACGCGCTGCTGCAGGGTGGCGGCCATGATGTTGAAATGATGCGCGATGGTGGCGAGCTCGTCGCGGCCGCGGGTGAGCACGCGGTGATCCAGGTGGCCATCCGCGATGGCCTTGCTGCCGTCCAGGAGCCGGTGCAGATTGCGGGTGAGGAAATAGCCGACGGCCGAGAGCAGCAGGAAAGTGAGCGCGATCTCCGACAGCGCGATCAGTAGACCCTGGCTCATGATGGCCTGCCGCGCCGCCGAGAGCGACGAAATCGAAATGCCAAACTGCAGCAGGCCGACCTCGTTGCGCGGCAGCAGAAGTGGCCTGCGTACATGAACGAGTTCGCGGCCGACCAGCCCCTGCAGGCGTCCGCTGGTCTGCCCGGTCGGCTCCGGCAGCCGGTTCAACTGTGGCAGTCCCGCGGCCACCAGCATGCGCTCGTCACGACCTGCGATGCGCACGTAGGTGAGTCCTTCCTCCGCGTCATGCAGCAACTCGCCCAGGACGTCCTGCAGCGCGTCGAAGCGCTGTTGTTCGCCGTATGCGGTTGCCATCGCATGGAGAATGCTCGCGTTCTGCGTGATCGTGGTCTCTAGCGTTGCCGAGACTGCGTTGTTCATCAGCCGCATGCTGTTCGCCAGCAGCAGGCTCAACAGCACCACCTGCACCACCGTGCTCGCGAGCAACAGGCGCATGCGGATGGATCTGGGGCGGCAACGGAAGAACATGATCGTGCGCGCACCGCGTTCAGCGGCGCGCCTGCTTGCGTACGGTGGAGGATGCGGCGATCAGCCCTTCGCTGGCGAACTGCTCAAGGTTCGATTCGATGCTGTCGGGGTCGTAGAGGTAGTTCACCATGATTCCCCATGACTGCTGCAAGCCCTTTGCGGAGCAGTCGGCGAGCCAGTTCAGGCGCTCGACGCGGGCGCCGTTGCCGAGATGAAAGCGCGCGACCGCGTCGACCGGCTTGTCGCCGCGCCGCGCTTCTAGCAAGTAGCGCGCGGCCAGGCGCAGTAGTGGCTCGCGCAGGGTCGCGCGCAGCTTGTCGTCGGCCTGCCAATCGGGTTTGCCTTCGAGCACCGCGGAAAGTGCAGCGTCGTCGGTCGAAGCGATCCCCAGCCCGGCAAGCCGGGTTCTGTCGGCCGGGAGGAACGCCTCGGCCATCTCATCGGGGTGGCGCTGCGCCCAGCGTGCAAGCCCGGGGATCGGGGACAGGGTGGCGAAGGTTTTCAGTCGCGGAAAATCCCGTTTCAGGTCGTCGATGACGCGCTTGAGCAGGAAATTGCCGAAACTCACGCCGCGCAGACCGGGCTGGGTCGCGCTGATGGAGTAGAAGATCGCCGTGGTGGCCCGGCGGGTGTCGGCCAGTGGCGCCTCGATGTCCAGCAGGCGCTGGACGTTGTCGGCCAGCTCCTCGAGCAATGCGACCTGCACGAAGATCAGCGGTTCGAGCGGCATGCGCGGGTGGAAGAAGGCATAGCAGCGCCGGTCCGAGTCGAGCCGGTTCTTGAGATCGTCCCAGGATCGGATCTCGTGTACTGCCTCGTACTGGACGAGCTTTTCGAGCAGCGCGGCCGGCGATAGCCAGGTGATGCGCTGCAATTCGAGGAAGCCCACATCGAACCACGCCGACAGGCGGGCTTCGAGTTCGCGGTCGAGCGGCTTCAGCGACGGGTCCTGTGCGACGAAGCGCAGCAGGTCGGCACGCAGGTCCACGAGGAACTTGACACCCTGCGGGATGGCGTTGAACTGGGTCAGGATGCGCAGCCTGCGCGAGCGCATCGCCGCGCGCAGGCGTGCTTCGGCGTCCCATTGCTCTGCCGTGCCCACCGCGGCCTGATAGGCCTCGTGTGCTTCCGAAACCTGTCTCGGGTCGGGGCCGAATTCGTGTGCGATGAGGCGCAGGAAAGCGTGCCGCCCCGCGTCGTCCAGATGCAGGTAGGTTTCTGCGAGCCTTCCGGCGCGTTGCCGGGTGGACACCTCGCCCCCGCGTCCTTCAGCGCACTCCTGCAGCTGCGCACGGATGCGTTCGAGGTCGCCCGCTTCTGGCGGCTTGCCGAAATGAGCGGCATTTGCGACGAATTCGCGCATCATGCTCAATCCGCGCGAAACCAGTCTCGAGCCCGTCATGCGGCCTCCTGTCCGATTCATGGTAGATATTCTGTTACCATGCTATCCCAGATTGGGTAGCAATTACGCTGGCAATTTTCGGCCGTCGTGCGAAATTCACGCGGTCGTTGAAAGCTCAACCCTGTCAGCCTTCCAGGCTGCCTGACCTCCTTCGATATCCGTCCCGCCGATCCGATCGGCTGCAGGCTTGAGCGTGCACGATAATCAGCGTCCTTTGCGGGTGTTGCTGCTGGTTCCGGATCAGGCTGCGGCTGATGCGGCCGAGTTGCGGCTGCGCTCGGTTCCGCCGCCCGGCGCGGAGGTTGTCGAGCGCTGCTTCACCGAAAGCCGCGCCCTGCAGGCCTACTTCAAGCTGCGCCCCGATCTGGTCGTGCTCGACTGCCGCACCGCAGCTGACGAGCCGGCGCGCTTCGTCGGCCTGCTCAAGCGCATGGCGCCCGGAAGCTGCGTTGTCGCGGTGGTGCCTTCGTCGCAATCCACGGCTGCGGCAGCGGCGCGCAGTTTGGGCGCCGAGTCGGTAGGGAGCCTGGACGATCTCGTCGAGATGACCCGAAGCCTGGCCCGGATGCTCTGATCGCGCCTTGGTGCGCGCGCCCTCAGCGTTGGCGCGCCGACGCCGCGAGCATCATGAGCCCGACGGCGATCATCGGTACGCACAGCCATTGCGCGGTGGACAGCCCCAGCGACAGCGTGCCGAAGATGCCGGGATCGGGCGTGCGAAAGAACTCTGCGATGAAGCGCAGGCTGCCGTATCCGGCCAGGAATGCCGCGGAGACGGCACGAAGCGGTCGCGGACTGGCCGCGTAGAACCACAGCATCACGAACAGCAGCAAGCCCTCGCCTGCGGCCTGGTAGAGCTGCGAAGGGTGGCGCGGGGCCGCGTCCACCCAGGGGAAAACCATCGCCCAGGGTAGTTCGGCCCCCACTGGCCGGCCCCAAAGTTCGCCGTTGATGAAGTTGCCGATGCGGCCCGCAGCGAGCCCGGTCGGCACCAGTGGCGCGATGAAATCGGTGACCTGCCAGAAACCCTTGCCATGCTTGCGGCCGTATAGCCACATCGCCGCCAGCACGCCGAGAAAGCCGCCATGGAAGCTCATGCCGCCCTTCCAGACCGCAAGAATCTCCGCCGGGTGCTGCAGGTAGTAGGCGGGCTGGAAGAACAGTACCTCGCCCAGGCGCCCGCCGATGATCACCCCGATCACGCCGTACATCAGCAGGTCGTCGATCTTCTGCGCGTCCCAGCCCAGCTCGGGTCTGCGGCGTGCGTGGATGCGGCCGAGGACGACGAAGAGCACGAATGCGATCAGGTACATCAACCCGTACCAGCGCACCGAGAGCGGACCGAGGGAGAAGGCGACAGGGTCGAACTGAGGATGGATCAGCATGGTGTTCGGCGGGGTGGGCGGCGTGGGGCAGGGGGTCAGTCGAACTGCTTGCGGAATGCGGAAAACTCGTTGCGCAGCGCGTCGAACTCCTCGCGCAGACGTCGCAACTCGTCCTCCAGTTCCGCGATCCGCCCTCGTCCGCCCCCCGCGGCGGCGATGCCGGCCTGAGCCTCGGCCATCTCCTGCACCGCGGCATCGCCGCCGAGCAGGTGCACATGGCGGGTTTCCTTGGTGCCCGGCGCGCGGGGCAGGGCGGCTGCCAGGGGCGGGTATTTCTCCGCCAGATGTTCGAGCACCGCCTCCACCGCAGCGACGTCCTCGAAGCGGTGCAGGCGCTCGCAGCGCTGGCGCAGTTCGCCGGCGGTCTGTGCGCCGCGCAGGAGCAGGATCGCCAGCACCGCCTGCTCGGCCGGCGGCAGCGAATGGCGCAGGCGAATCAGATGCTCGTACTTCGCCACCCGCGCGCTCTGCTGGTCGCGTTTCGATACCAGGCGGCGCGCAATCAGGCTGTCGACCGCGGCCTGCACCTCGGACTCGCTGAGGCTCATGACCGGCTCGCGTGCGGTGAGCTGGTTGGCGCCGGTGGTGATGGCATTGATCGACAGCGGATAGGCGTCGGGCGTGATGAAGGACTTCTCGATCAGTACGCCAAGCACGCGGATCTCGGCGGCGTCCAGATCGAAACCCTCTGCGGGGGTCAGGTCTTGCATGTGCGCTCCTGGCGATGACTAGGCTCCGGATGATACGCATGCTTCGTGCTGCGCGTTAGAATCCCAACCTTTACCGCCGATCTTCCGGAGCGCCGTCATGCCTCAGTATCGTTCCCGCACCTCCACCGCCGGCCGCAACATGGCGGGCGCCCGCGCCCTGTGGCGTGCCACTGGCATGAAGGACGAGGATTTCAGCAAGCCGATCATCGCGATCGCCAACAGCTTCACCCAGTTCGTGCCTGGCCATGTGCACCTCAAGGACCTCGGCCAGCTTGTCGCGCGCGAGATCGAGGCTGCGGGGGGCGTCGCCAAGGAGTTCAATACCATCGCGGTGGACGACGGCATCGCCATGGGCCATGGCGGCATGCTGTACTCGCTGCCCTCGCGCGAGCTCATCGCCGATAGTGTCGAGTACATGTGCAACGCGCACACCGCCGACGCGCTGGTGTGCATCTCGAACTGCGACAAGATCACCCCGGGCATGCTGATGGCCGCGCTGCGCCTCAACATTCCGGCGATCTTCGTCTCAGGCGGGCCGATGGAGGCGGGCAAGGTCAAGTGGGAGGCCAAGGTCATCTCCCTCGATCTGGTCGACGCCATGGTCAAGGCGGCCGACAAGAGTTGTTCGGATGAGGAGGTCGACGCCATCGAGCGTTCGGCATGCCCGACCTGTGGCTCGTGCTCGGGCATGTTCACCGCCAACTCGATGAACTGCCTCACCGAGGCGCTTGGCCTGTCGCTGCCTGGCAACGGCACCACGCTCGCTACCCACGCCGACCGCGAGAAGCTGTTCCGCGAGGCCGGCCGACGCATCGTCGAACTGGCCCGCCGCTGGTACGAGAAGGACGACGCCTCGGCGCTGCCGCGCTCGATCGCCAGCTTCAAGGCGTTCGAGAATGCGATCAGCCTGGATGTGGCCATGGGCGGCTCGACCAACACCGTGCTGCACCTGCTCGCCGCCGCGCACGAAGCCGGCGTCGACTTCACCATGAAGGACATCGACCGCATCAGCCGTCGCGTGCCCTGCCTGTGCAAGGTTGCTCCCGCGGTGGCCGATGTCCACATCGAGGACGTGCATCGCGCGGGCGGCATCATGGGCATCCTGGGCGAGCTCGACCGCGCAGGCCTGCTGCATCGCGACGTGCCGACGGTGCATAGCAAGACCATGGCCGAGGCGCTTTCGCGCTGGGACATCATGCAGGCACACGAAAACTCGGTGTTCACGCTCTTCCGTGCGGCGCCCGGCGGCGTGCCGAGCCAGGTCGCCTTCTCTCAGGACCGGCGCTGGAACGAGCTCGACATGGACCGCACCTCCGGCGTGATCCGCGACAAGGCCAATGCCTTTACCGCCGATGGCGGTCTTGCCGTGCTGTACGGCAACATCGCCGAGAAGGGCTGCATCGTGAAGACCGCGGGTGTGGACGAGTCGATCTGGAAGTTCACCGGCAAGGCACGGGTGTTCGAGAGCCAGGAAGACGCGGTCGAGGGCATTCTTGGCGAGCAGGTGCAGGCCGGCGACGTGGTGGTGATCCGCTACGAAGGCCCCAAGGGCGGCCCCGGCATGCAGGAGATGCTGTACCCGACCTCCTACCTGAAAAGCCGTGGCCTGGGCGCGCAGTGCGCGTTGCTCACCGATGGCCGCTTCTCGGGTGGCACATCGGGCCTGTCGATCGGCCACGCCTCGCCCGAAGCGGCCTGCGGCGGTGCGATCGCGCTGGTCGAGGATGGTGACACGATCGAGATCGACATCCCGAACCGGCGCATCCACCTCGCAGTTCCGGACGCCGAACTCGCCCGCCGTCGCGCCGCGATGGAGGCAAGGGGGGCCGCAGCCTGGAAGCCCGTCAAGCGCGAGCGCGTGGTTTCGGCTGCGCTGCAGGCCTACGCGGCACTCACCACCTCGGCAGACACCGGCGCAGTGCGTGACGTCACTCAGGTGCAGCGCTGATTGACCCGTCATGGGCCGCTCACTACCATCGACGCCATGGATACCGAATTCGCCCAGCTCGAAGCCCAGCTAGAGCAGCTGATCAGCCAGCACGAACGCCTGAAGGCCGACAATGCCGACCTGCGCACGCGCGTCGGCAGGCTGGAGGCCGACAACCGCACGCTCGCAGACAAGGTCCGCCTGGCCGCGGACCGGCTCGAGAGCCTGCTCCACAAACTGCCGGAGGGTTGACGCGATGTCTGCCGACCACCTCGACATGACGCTGCTGGGCAAGGAGTACCGTATCTCCTGCACGCCCGAGACACGCGACGATCTGCTTGCCACCGTCGCGTTCCTGGACGAAAAGTTCCGTGAGCTCGGCGAGAAGACCCACGCTTCGGGGGAAAAGCTCGCGGTCATGACTGCGCTCAACATTGCCCACGAATTTCTCCAGCATCAGCGTGGCAACGGGTTTGACATGCCGGGCATGAAGCGTAGAATCGGACTCATGAAAGCGCGCCTGGATGGCGTGCTGGCACCGCAGGAAAAGCTCTTCTGAGCGCTTTTCCCGGCGGCAAGATCAATCCCCTGCAGTGTTCGTCGAAGTCGTAGATTCCTTGAACCAATAGTCGAGAGACTCGGTCGCAGACCATCGATGCCGCTGGTGTGAACGCCCCTCGCCGGGTGATCCTGAAGCGGAAGGGACGCGACCTCCCTGAACCCATGGTTCAGGATGCCCGGCGGAGACGGCACAGGCGGGGGGCCAATCGGAAAGGCGCGGTGAAAGCCGCGCCTTTCCCCGTTAACGTGGTGCGTGCCCTGCCTGCCGTGTGCGGTGATCGTGGCTGGCGTGCGCCGGAAGAGTGCCCATGGGATTCGACATCTGGTGGCTCGCCTACCCCGTGCTGGGCGCAGTGGTGGGTTTTTTCGCAGGTCTGCTCGGCGTGGGGGGCGGCGGCATCATGGTGCCGATGCTGACCACCTTCTTCATTGCCCAGGGTTTTCCGCAGGACCAGGTCGTTCATCTGGCGCTGGGGACCTCGATGGCGGCCATCGTACTGACCTCGGTGTCCAGCCTGCGCGCCCATCATGCCCATGGCGCGGTGCGCTGGGACATCGTGCGCGCGATCACGCCCGGCATTCTCGCCGGCACCTTTGGCGCCACTTTCATCGCCGCGCGCGCCGACACCGTGCCGCTGGCGATCTTCTTTGCCTGTTTCATGGCCTACGTGTCGGTGCAGATGCTGCTGAACATCAAACCCAAGCCTTCGCGTGACCTGCCCGGTGCAGTGGGGATGACTGCAGCCGGCCTGGGAATCGGCGGGGTGTCCGCGCTGGTGGCGATCGGTGGCGGTTCGCTGTCGGTGCCCTTCATGGCCTGGTGCAACGTGAAGATGCAGAATGCGATCGGCACGTCCGCGGCGATCGGCTTGCCGATCGCGCTGTCGGGCACGCTGGGCTACCTGATCAATGGCTGGGGCGCGCCCGGCACGCCCGCGCTGACACTGGGCTTCATCTACCTGCCGGCGCTGGTGCTGGTGTCGGCGGTGAGCATGTTCTTCGCGCCGCTGGGAGCCCGGCTCGCCCATCGCCTGCCGGTGGCGACGCTGAAGAAGGTGTTCGCCGGGGTGCTGATGCTGCTGTGCGCGAAAATGCTGCACAGCCTGTTTGCCTGAGGAGGGTGTGATGAGCTGGAATCTGTGGCTGGCCTTCCTGGTCGCATCGATCGTGATCGCGGTGTCGCCCGGGCCGGGCGCGGTGCTGTCCATGTCCACCGGTCTGCGCTACGGCTTCGGTGCCGCGTTGCGCAGCATCGCCGGGCTGGAACTGGCGCTGCTGCTGCAACTGGGCGTGGTCGCGCTCGGCCTGGGCGCGGTGCTGGCGACCTCGGAGGTGGCCTTCACGGTGATCAAGTTCGTCGGTGCGGGCTACCTGATCTGGCTGGGCGTACAGAAGTGGCGCGCCGCGCCGGAACCCATCGGCGAGGGTGAGGTGCGCGCGCATTCCCGCCGCCAGCTCTACGCCCAGGGGGTGCTGGTGAACCTGACCAACCCCAAGGCGGTCGTCTTCATCGCCGCGCTGGTGCCACAGTTCATCGTGCCCGATCTGCCCCAGTGGCCGCAGTTCGCGGTCATCGGCGCGACCATGGTCGGAGTGGACGTGATCGTGATGTCGCTCTATGCGCTGCTCGCCACCCGCTTTCGTCCGCTGCTTCGCAACCCGCGCCTGCTGCGCATGCAGAACCGCATCTTCGGTGGCTTGTTCGTGGGCGCGGGTGCGATGCTGGCTGCCTCGAGCCGTTGAGTCTGCAGCCGGGGCTCCTTTTTACCGCCTGATGCGGGCGCCGAGCCCGCGCCCAGGGCCGAAGGCGCGCTACGTCCGTCGCGCCTTCGCCGCCTTTTCGTCCGGAGCTGTCTGGGGCGCGCCCGCCTTCAGTCCTTTGCGTGCAGTGCGTCGCGCAGCGTGGCGAGGTTGGCGCGCATCATCTGCACGTAGCTGGCTGCAGGCCCGTCCGTCGCGGACAGGGCGTCGGAGTACAGTGTGCCGCCCACGCGCGCACCGCTTTCGCTCCGGATGCGCTCGATCAGGCGCGGGTCGGCCACGTTCTCGATGAACACTGCGGGCACCTTCTCGGCCTTGAGCTGGCGGATCAGGCGGGCGACGCCCTGCGCGGTAGGCTCCGCGTTGTTGGACACGCCCACCGGCGACAGGAACTGCAGGCCGTAGGCGCGGCCGAAATAGGCGAAAGCTGCATGCGAGGTGACCACCTTGCGTCGTTCCACGGGCATGGCCTCGAAGGCTGTGCGAATCTCCGCGTCCAGCGCCTTCAACTCGGCATCGTAACGCTCGGCGTTGGTGCGGTAGCGGCCAGCGCCCTCGGGATCGACCTGGCTCAGCGCGTCGGCAATGTTGGCGACGTAGCGGCGCACGTTGCCCACGTCCTGCCAGGCATGCGGATCCATCGCCTTCGTGCCGGCCTTGTTTCCGGCTTCAGCGTGCTCGTGGCCATGGTCGTGGTCATGACCGTGGTGGTCATGATCCTTGTCCATCTCGAGCGTGGTGATGCCCTTGCTGGCAATGGCCACCGTGCCCTTGTAGCCGCCCGCATGTGCCAGTCGCAGCATCCAGTCGTCGAAGCCCAGGCCATTCACGACGACCAGCGTGGCGCTGCCGATGTCGCGTGCGTCCGAGGGGCGGGGCTGAAAGGCGTGCGCGTCCTCGTCGGCGCCGATCAGCGTGCGCACCTTCACACGTTCACCGCCCACCTGGCCGACGAGATCGCCGAGGATGCTGAAACTGGCGACCACATTCACCGGCTGCGCATGGGCGCTGCCGGCGAGCAGGGCGAAGGAGGCGGCGAGCGCATGAAGGCTGCGGCGGATGCGGGCGATGGACGAGTTCCGTTTCATGGTCATTTGGGCTCAGGGTTGGGAAGTCAGGATTCGAGGTGGTGGCGCACCGGCAACCGGCCGGCGAGCAGACCACCCGGTGCGGCGATGAGCGAGGCAAAATAGACCAGCCCGCACATGAGCACGATCGCGGGGCCCGCCGGTACGTCGGCATGAAAGGAGAACAGCAGGCCGGCGATGCCACTGCCGAACGCGAACAGCATAGCGAGCAGCAGCAGCATCGGCAGACCCTTCGCCCACAGGCGCGCGGCGGCCGAGGGCAGGATCATGATGCCTACCGCCATCAGCGTGCCCAGGGCGTGGAAGCCGCTCACCAGGTTCACCACCACCAGCATCAGGAAGCCGTAGTGCGCCACCGGCGACCAGCGGCTCACGCCGCGCAGGAAGGCGGGGTCGAAGCACTCCATGACCAGCGGGCGGAACAGCACGGCGAGGCTCAGCAGGGTGACGCTGGCGATGCCGGCGATCAGCAGCAGCGAGGCATCGTCGAGCGCCAGCACCGAGCCGAACAGCACATGCAGCAGGTCCAGGTTGCGCCCGCGCAGCGACACGATCATCACCCCAGCCGCGAGTGAGAGCAGGTAGAAGGCGGCGAGGCTGGCGTCTTCCTTGAGCACCGAGGCGCGCGTCACCAGACCGGCGGCGAAGACGACCACCAGGCCGGCAACGATGCCCCCCACTGTCATCGCACCCAGCGACAGGCCGAAGGCGAGGTAGCCGAGCGCGGCGCCCGGCAGGATCGCGTGGCTCATGGCGTCGCCCATCAGGCTCATGCGGCGCAGCAGCAGGAATACGCCGACCGGTGTGGCGCCGAGCGCGAGCGCGAGGCAGCCGGCGAGCGCGCGGCGCATGAAGGCGAACTCGGTGAAAGGGGCGATGAGGAAATCGAACACTCGGGTGGCGCTTTTTGCAGGAGGTGAGAGGCGATGGGGTGGGCACGGGGCCGACGGTCAGTGGTGATGGTGCACGTGTCCGTCCCCGTGTTTGTGGGATGGCTGGACAGGGGGGGCGTGCGCTTCCGTTCCGCCAGCGAGTGAGGGTTCGAGCGGGGTCTCGATGTGGCACTCGGGTGCGTCCTCGTCGAAGGCTTCGGACAGGCGCCGGGCGCGCCCGAGCAACTCGGGGGTGAGCACCGCGGCAGTGGGGCCGTAGGCGACCGGCTCCCGTGACAGCAGCAACGCGTGCGGGAAGTGGCGGCGCACCTGTTCCAGGTCATGCACCACGGTGAGGATGGTGCGGCCTTCACGGTGCCAGCCGAGGATCAGCGCCACCAGATCATCGACGGTGCGACTGTCGATGGCGGCGAAGGGTTCGTCGAGCAGAATCAGCGGAGCGTCCTGCAGCATCAGGCGGGCAAAGCGCGCACGCTGTAGTTGCCCGCCCGAGAGCGAGCCGATCGGGCGCGCCTCGAAGCCGGCGAGCCCAACCGCGCCGAGGGCTTCGCCCACGCGCGCACGCTGGCGCCGCGAGAGCCCCCCAAAGGCGCCGATCTCGTGCCACAGGCCCATGGCGACGACGTCGAACACCGAAACTGGAAAACTGTGGTCGATCTCTCCGCGCTGGGGCATGTAGGCTACCCCGGCCGCAGGCAATGCAGACAGTACGATGCGTCCGCCGATAGGGCGCAGTTCTCCGGCGATCCCCTTGAGCAGAGTGGATTTTCCGGCGCCGTTGGGACCGATCACGGCGAGCAGGCTGCCGGCGGGAATTTCCGCCGACAGGTGATGGACCGCAGGGTGGCGATCGTATCCGAGGGTGAGGTTGTCGAGGACGACCATGGGGGCGGCGGCGTGCATTTCAGCCCAGCGCCCACAAGATGGTCAGCCACAGCAGCACCAACGCCGCGGCAACCAGCGCCAGGCGGGCGGGCAGGCCGGCGCCAAGCAGGCTTCGCGCCGGGAAGCTGCGTGCGCTACGTGCTTGCCGCGAGCGGGCGGGTGCAGCCGAAACCGTGGGTGCGGGCTTCATCACTGTTCGCCCTTCTGCGCATGGCGGCCGCAGGCTGCGCACGCGCCATGCAGCACGAGTTCGGCACGTTCGACCGCGAAGCCCGGCGGCAGCGGGGCACTGGCAGGGGTGGGGACGTCCTCGAGACACAGGATTTGCCCACAGCGCTCGCAGTGGAAATGGGCATGGCGGTGTTCTCCGCCGCGGCGGATCTCGAAGCGCCAGGCCCGCTCCCCGCTCGCGATGCGTTGCGCGATGCCCTGCTCGACCAGCCATTCCAGTGCGCGATAGAGCGTCACACGATCGTGCGCGATGTGCTCTCCGTCAAGGGCTGCTGCGATCTCGTCGTGTGAGAGTGGGTGTTGCGAACCCAGCAGAACGTCGATGACCGCGACCCGGGTACGCGTGACCCGCCCGCCATGTGCGGTGATGAGCTCGCGGGCGCTCGCGGGGGGCGGAGGGGGTGGAGTGGAAGGGCGGTAGGCTGGCATGAAAAGGGCGGTCAGCAGCGGTGCTGGCCTGCAGCAGATTTTTGATGCAACATTGTAGCATTAGATTGTGTCGCAGTCGGGCGTTCGCCCGAGCGGCGCCGTGTCGGTCTTGTTCCGGAGGTTGTTCGCTGATGGCTGTCCATTCCTGGCTTTCGAGAAATGTTCTCCCGGCGCTGGCCGGCTTGGGCGTGATTGTCGCGGCCACGCCCTTGCCGGCTAGCGCGCAGCACGCTGCGCATGAGCATGGCGTGGCGCGGCTGAGCGCTGCGCTGGAGGGCGGGGAGTTGCTGCTCGAGTTCCTGACGCCGCTGGATAACCTGGTGGGCTTCGAGCATGCCCCCACGACCGCTGCGCAGCGCCAGGCACTGGCCGATGCCGCGGCGCGCTTGCGCGAAGGGGGGAGGCTGTTCGTGCTGCCCGAGGCGGCCGCCTGCGTGCAGCGCACGGTGGAGATCGAGGCCCCCTGGCTGAGCGAGGTGGAGGGAGCGCGCGGCCACGACCACGACCACGAGCATGAGCATGCCGGAGAGGCGCGCGGCCATGCCGACCTCGTGGCGAGCTATCAGTTTGTGTGCGGGCAGCCTGCGGCGCTGGATACGCTCGATACGCGGCTGTTCGAGTTCTTCCCGCGCCTGCACGAGATCCGGGCCGAGCGCGCGACGCCGCGCGGTCAGGGCGCGACGGTGCTGAGGCCGGGGGCGACGGCGCTGGCGTTCTGAGGCCGCCATGCCTGACCATCCCACCGAAACCGCATCAGGCGCTGCTGCCGAACCAGCCGCGGTGCTGCTCGACGCGCTGCGCTATCGCTGGCCCGGCGCAGACTGCGACTGCCTGAACATCGCCACGTTGAGGATTGCCGCGGGCGAGCGAGTGTTCCTGCGCGGACCCAGCGGCAGCGGCAAGACGACGCTGCTGTCGCTGGTCGGCGGCGTGATCCTGCCCCAAGCGGGGGTGGTGCGAATCGCCGGGCAGTCGCTGGCGGCGCTCTCGGCCGGTGCGCGCGACCGCTTCCGCGCCGATCACGTGGGGTTCGTGTTCCAGCTCTTCAATCTGCTGCCCTATCTTTCCGCGCGCGACAACATCCTGCTTGCCTGCAGGTTCTCGCCACAACGCCGCGCGCGCATTGCGGTGGCAGGCAGCACGCCGGAGGCTGAGGCCTCCCGCCTGGCCGAGCGTCTGGATCTCGGGGCTGCGCTGCTCGATCGGCCCGCGGCCGCGCTCTCGGTCGGCCAGCAGCAGCGTGTGGCTGCAGCGCGCGCGCTGATCGGCCGTCCCGGTCTGGTGGTGGCCGACGAGCCGACCTCGGCGCTCGACGCAGAGCGTCAGCAGGCCTTCATCGACCTGCTGCTGGACGAGTGCGCGGCGGCTGGGGCGGCGCTGCTCTTCGTCAGCCACGATCAGCGCCTGGCGGGGCATTTCGACCGCGTGCTCGATCTCGCCACGATCCATCGTGCTACCGGTTCGATGCAGGCGCCAGCATGAGCCCCGTCTTCACCCTGTCCCTGCACAGCATCGCCAACCGGCGTCTGTCGGTGCTGCTGACCGTGATTGCCGTGGCCTTGTCGGTGGCGCTGCTGCTCGGCGTGGAGCGCCTGCGTAACGATGCGAAGGCGGGCTTCGCGCAGACCCTCTCCGGTACCGACCTCGTCGTGGGCGCGCGCAGCGGGCCGGTGCAGTTGCTGTTGTATGCCGTTTTCCACCTCGGCAGCGCGACCAACAACATGTCCTGGGCGAGTATCGAGCACCTGGCCGCGCTGCCGCAGGTGCAGTGGCTGGTGCCGATCTCGCTCGGGGATTCGCATCGCGGCCATCGGGTGGTCGGCTCCACGGCGGACTTCTTTGCGCACTATCGTCACGGTGACCGTCGCCCGCTGCGGTTTGCGCAGGGGCGCCCCTTCGAGGACAAGCCCGCAGAAGCGGCGGGCATTTTCGAGGTGGTACTCGGCGCGGAGGTCGCGGCGCGGTTCGGCTACGCGCTCGGCCAGCGCATCGTGCTCAGTCACGGCAGCCTGGGCGGCGAGGGTGGGCCGCGATTCGCCGACCACGCCGACAAGCCCTTTACTGTGGTCGGCATCCTCGCGCGCAGCGGCACACCGGTCGATCGTGCGCTGCTGGTGAGCCTGGAAGGAATCGAGGCGATCCATGTCGATTGGCATGGCGGCGCGCCGATCCCGGGACTGCGCATCGCGCCCGAGCATGTGCGCAAGTTCGACCTGCAGCCCAAGTCCGTGACCGCCGCGCTGGTGGGGCTGAAGAGCCGCACCGCGGTGTTCCGCGTTCAGCGCCAGATCAACACATACCCCGACGAAGCGCTCACTGCGATCCTGCCGGGTGCGACCCTGCAGGCGTTGTGGAGCCTGGTCGGCATTGCCGAAAAGGCGCTGCTCGCGGTGTCTGCACTGGTGGTGGCGGTTGGGCTGGCCGGCATGGTGGCGGTTGTGGTCGCCAGCCTGGGCGAGCGCCGGCGCGAGCTCGCGATCCTGCGTGCGCTCGGCGCCCGTCCATGGCAGGTGTTTGCGCTGCTGGCGGTGGAGAGCCTGCTGCTCGCGCTGGCGGGTATCGCGCTCGGGCTGGTGCTGCTGTATGGCGCGGGCGCTGCGTTTGCGCCCTGGCTGTCGAGCGCGCACGGACTGCAGCTGAGCCTGGGCTGGCCGGGTGTCGGCGAGTGGCGCTTGCTGGGGGCGGTGCTTGCGGTGAGCCTGCTCGCGAGTCTGGTGCCTGCCCTGCGCGCGTACCGTTATTCGCTTGCGGACGGGATGACGATTCGTGTCTGATGTCGCCTTGCCGCGGATCTCGCGGTGACCGTCACGCTACGCGGAAGCGCGTGCCGGCCTTCCCCTTCCCCTGTTTGCAGGCAATCGGCCAGGAATGATGAAACGCTCGAAGATGTTGTGCATGGGTCTGCTCGCAGGCCTGCTTGTGATGGCGCTGCCTGTGCAGGCGCAGTCTCAGGGTGCCGGGGAGTACCGGGTCGGCGACCGACTGGCGGCGCCGGCCAGCGCGGCGGCAGGCGAGTATCGCGAGATCAGCTGGGATGACCTGATCCCTGCCGACTGGAACCCCGAGGGCTTTCTCGGCAGCCTGAACCTGGACGAGTTACAGGATGAAGACCCGCGCGCGATGGAGGCGATGCAGCGCCTGCGCGAGGAATGGGACCGCGCCCCGCTGGTGGAACGCCTCGCTGGCGCACAGGTGCGCATCCCCGGCTTTCTCGTGCCGCTGGAGAGTGACGGCGAGCAGATCCGCGAATTCCTGCTCGTGCCGTATTTCGGCGCCTGCGTCCATGTGCCGCCACCGCCTGCCAACCAGCTCATCCACGTGATCCCGGACAAGCCCGTGCCCGGGGCCTGGAACATGCTGCCGGTGTGGGTCAATGGCGTGATGGCGGTGGGCCGGATGGACTCGGAGATGGGCGTAGCGGGCTACCAGCTGCGTGCGCTGCGGGTCGAGGAATATGTGGAGGACTTGCCGGAGTAGCTTGCCTGCATCCTTGCAGGGGAGACGATCGGATAGTCCGCTCAGGTCTTCCTCGCCTGGCGCCCGAGCGCCGTGAATGCAAGCAGCACGAGTGCAAGCGTACCGGGTTCGGGAATCGCGTTTCTGGGGAGTTCCGTAAACAGCCAGTCTGTCGAGATGCTGCGCCAGCCCTGGTCCTGTGGTCCCCACAGGGCGAGGTCGATCACCCCCGCTTCAAGTCGATTGAAATAATCGATCTCGATGCCGTAATAGCCACTGCCCATCATCACCGTAGTGTTGCCATTCGATGCGCTGAGTGCAAAGAGGTCGCGGCCGTTGGTGCTGCCGGCCAGCGTCTCGCGCTCCATGCCGAGCATGCCGTTGGCGCCCATGAGCGAGAACACGAAGCCGTCGTCGACAAAAAGGCTGAAGTCGTACGCGCCAGCTTCCGGGATGTAGAGAAAGCCTGCGAAGCTGGCGGCGTAGTTTGTCTGCGAGCCGGTCTGCTGGACGATCGGAGCCAGTGGTCGCTGCCGGTCATATTCCCAGTGGCCGAGTGCTCCATCACCGATCAGCATGTTGTAGGTCAGGTTGGCGAAGTTCACCGCAGAAGTGTCGTTCACACGGCCGATCAGGGCGGCTGAGTCGTTCGGCAGGCTCTGAACGTGCGCGACGTCGACCGTGCCCCAGATGCCCGTACCCCAGCCGAACGTACCGATGGCGGCTGGGTCGCTGCCGGCTTCGGTCCACATCTGCTGGCTGAAGCGGTAGTCGTCGCGAACCTGGCTCCAGGTTGCGGAGAGCCCGCCGCCTGTTACGTAGGGCGCTGTACTGACAGGAATGAGTTCGAGGGGCGCCGACACCGATGGGGGCACCTGGAGCGCGACCGCAAGAACCGCAAGCGTTTTGATAATTGACGAGCGCATATTGGATCCAGAATTTCTTGTGGATTGGAAACAGTCTGATTCTCGCTGTGCTCGTTTGAGCCCGCGCGGCAATTCGTCACGGACGCGTGCAGTTGAGCGATGGTAGAGGCGCGGCCGTAGGGGCCAAGGGACCCCGCGAGGCGTGCCCGGCGACTCCTGCATGCACACGGGCCGTAAGTGCAGTTTCCTGCAAGGCGTGAATTGTGCCCTGTGCAGATGGTCGCGCTTCCTGCAGGATCGCGCCTTTCCGGCCTTCAGCGCTTGATGTTTCCGCATGCACTTTCTTCGTCCACAGGGCCTCATCTGCCTATTCCTGAGCTCGCTCGCGTTCAGCCACCCCGGCTGGGCCGGCGACGGCATCCCGGGCCCTGTGTCTCCGGCGGTGCACTGGTGGGAGGTGCAGGAGGAAAACGCAGCGAAGATCCGGGCGGGCATCCGCCATCTTGACCAGGACTGGAGCGCGCAACGCTACGCCAAGCTCGATGAGGCGATCGAGGACAACATCGCCCGACTTGCCTGGCTTCGAGGGGAGGGCGGCTTCGCGCCGGTCGAGCGCGCGCTGATGCTCGATCGGGCGCTCGCATTGGCGGCGCGGGGCCGGGACGATGAGGCGGACCGCCTCCTCCGTGAACTGGCCGGACTGGCTCCGCTACCGCCTTACGCGATTCGCGTTGCCGGAGATCTCGCCCTGCGCGCGCGACGCCCTCTGGATGCGATTGCGCTTTATCGGGCCTCACTCGCAGCGAGCCCGGATGAGGTCAGTCTCCACGTGAGTCTTGCGTACGCCTATCTCGAGGCGGGTGAGGATGAGGCACTGGAGCGGACGCTGACGGAGATCGAGCGGATCGATGGCGCAGCCCTGGAGACGCGACTGCTGCGCGCCCGCATGCACCGCTTCAGCGACCGGCCACGCCTTGCGCAGCAGATGCTCGATGCGCTTTCTGAAGAAGAGCGGCACTCGCCCGCAGGAGAGTTGGAGGCTGCCGCGCTCGCGCAGGCGCGAGGCCTTCCAAGAACGGCCCGGGCGGGCTACGCACGCGCTGAGGCGCAAGCGCCAGGAAACGTGCATGCGAAGATCGGTCTGGCCGAAACCGCATGGGCCATGGGCGAGCTCGAAGAGGCCAAGGCCTTGATCGATGAACTGATCGTGACGATGCCCGAGCACCCCGGGGTTTTGCGGCTGCTCAAGGCGTGGGAGTCGGCAGCGAGAGCCCGCCTGAGTCTTGAACTGAACGCCGGTCAGGGACATGGCAGAGTGTCCGGCAAGGACGACCTCAGCACTGACCTCTGGTTGTACAGCCCCTTGCTCGGAAACGGGTTCAGGGTGTTTGCGCATCATCACCGGGTTATGGCGGACTTCGATGAAAACCGGGCCGATCACATCCGTGCCGGCGTCGGTGTCGAGATGACTCGACGAGACTGGAGCCTTGCTGCAGAGCTGGGGTCTGAGCGTACGTTTGCGCGCAAGGCGACCATTTCGCTCCGTGGGGACTGGCAGCCGAGCGACCGATGGGCGTTCCGTGCTGCCTTCGAGTCGCGCGCGGACGATGTATCGGTCAAGGGCCGCTACTATCACCTTGGCGATTTCGGCGCTGACCTGGCAGCGTGGCGGTTTTCAGTGGGTGCAACACGAACGGAAGACGAGTCGCGCCGCCAGTCGATCGATGTCGGCTACTACGATTTCACCGACGGTAACGAGCGGGCGACCCTGAGCGCGACCTGGTTCGAGCGTATTTACAGCGTGCCGCGAAACGCGGTCGACCTTCAGTTTGCGGCCTACACCAGCCGCAACACGCGCACGGACGCGGAGTATTTCAACCCCAAGCGGGACTATGCCCTCTCCGCGACCGTGGTTTCGGATTGGTTGAGCTGGCATGCCTATGAGCGGCGCTTCAACCAGCGGGTCGCCGCGACCGTGGGTGGGTATCGCCAATGGGCTGCAGCTCGCCCCGCGGATGTGGATTATGGCTGGAAAGGCTTTGGCGAACTGCGTTACGAGCATGAGTGGCGCATGGGCGATGACGCCTCTGCGCGCTATGGCCTGGGTGTGCGCCGCTTTCCGTACGACGGAGAGCATGAGACGCGCGCTTACCTCTATGCCTCGCTGGTGTTCCGCTTCTAGCGCCTCAGGCAAAGGATTCCATCGTGATGACGACCGATCTCCTCTCCGAAATCGCCCGGCTGCTGTTCGCCTTTTCGTTCTATTACCCGCTTTTCATGGCCTATCTGTGGATGACGGGCGGTTTGTACTATTACCTCCATTACGAGCGGCGTGACCCCCCGCCGGATCAGCCGCCGCCGCTGCCGCATTACCCGCCAGTGAGCATTCTCGTTCCGTGTCACAACGAGGGGCGGAATGTGGAAGAGACGGTGGCCGCGCTATGCGAACTCGATTATCCGGAGTTCGAGGTCCTGCTGATCAATGATGGCAGCACGGATGACACCGGCGAGCGTGCCGAGGCGCTTGCTCAAGCGGATGCGCGCATCCGGGTCGTCCACCTCGCGAGAAACCAGGGCAAGGCGGTAGGGTTGAACACTGCGGCAGCGTTTGCGCGTCACGAGTATTTCCTCTGCATCGATGGCGACTCGCTGGTCGACAGGAACAGCCTGAAGTGGATGATGCGCCACCTGCTCGCCAGCCCCCGGGTAGGTGCTGTGACGGGCAATCCGCGCATTCGTACGCGTTCCACGCTGCTCGGGCGGATACAGGTCGGGGAGTTCTCCTCGATCATCGGCTTGATCAAGCGTGCCCAGCGGACCTACGGCAAGGTGTTCACGGTGTCCGGTGTCATGGCCTGCTTCCGGCGCAGCGCGCTGCACGATGTCGGCTACTGGAACCCCCATGCCCTCACGGAGGACATCGACGTCAGCTGGCGGCTGGAGATTCGCCACTGGGATGTGCGTTTCGAGCCGAATGCGCTGTGCTGGATCCTGATGCCGGAAACGCTGCAAGGGCTTTGGCGTCAGCGCTTGCGATGGGCCATGGGCGGCAGCCAGGTGCTGCTCGCGCAGTTCGGCGTTCTCGCACAGTGGCGGCAACGCCGCTTGTGGCCAATCTACATCGAATACTTCACCAGTGTCGCGTGGGCGTATGCGATGGCTGCGATCGTCGCGCTGTTCATTGCGGGTTTGCTGCTGGAACTCCCCGAGGCCTTGCTAATCCGGACCCTTGCCCCTGGCTGGAGCGGTCTGGTGATCGGGACGACCTGCCTTTTGCAGTTCGCCGTGAGCATGTTCCTCGATTCGCGTTACGAGCGTGGGTACGGTCGCTACTACTACTGGATGATCTGGTATCCACTGGCCTACTGGGGCCTTAACGTCTGCACCTCGGTGGTGGCGCTGCCGAGGGTTCTCCTGAGAGGAAGGAAGCGCGCAACATGGAAAAGCCCGGACCGCGGGATACGACCGAACGAAGCCCCCTGATCATTGAACGCCCTGACCTGCAGTCATGGCCGCAGAGAGCCTTGTCCGGCGTTCTCACCACCTTCTTCTGGATGGTGTGGCTGGTATTGTGGCTACCGCTGGTCACGCTGGCCGGCTGGGTGTTTTTCGGCTGGCAGTTCAAGTTTCACATGTTCGATCTTGGTGGGGACGAGGGGTTCTTCGAACTGATCGGCGCCTATCTCGTGGTGATCGCCGCCATGGGCATCACCCTGCTTGCGTGGGCCAAGTACAACCACTTGCGCTTCCGCAACGTGGAGCGACGCAAGGCCTTTCCCGCCGTCACGCCTGCCATGCTGCAAGCGAGATTTGGACAAGAGGAGTCTTCTCTGCTCGCCTGGCAGCGACGGCGAATCATGGTCGTCGAGCACGATCCGGAGGGGCGCATCATTTCCGTCCTGCCTCGGGATGAGCGCGATCTTCGTGAAGCGCGCGCTGACTCCGTACATTCGGGTCGAGTGCGCAGCAGCCCCGTTCGCGACGCGGATGAAGAACAAGCCTGCGAAGCCGTCTGAGCAGACTAGCGCCCCGTGAACTGCGGCGTGCGCTTCTCCATAAATGCGGCCAGTCCTTCCCGGTAATCCTCGGTCGCGAGGAAATCGAAGGCCTGACGCCTTTCCTCTGCGCTGAGGGGCTCGCCGCGCATCAGCCGGCGCACCCACTGCTTGTGCCAGCGCGCCACCAGCGGGGCGCCAGCGCGGATGCGTGCGGCGCAGGCGGCCGCCTCGTCGAATACCTTTTCGTCGTCCACCACGCGCGAAAGCAGCCCCTTCTGCAGCGCCTCGCGCGCAGTGAGGATGCGCCCCTCGAGCAAGATCTCCAGCACCACCGCCGGACACACCAGCGCGAGCAGACCGGCCATCTCGCCCGGGTACATCGAGAATCCGAGCCGGTTGATCGGTGCGCCGAAGCGGGCCGATTCGCCCGCGATGCGGATGTCGCAGCAGCCGGCGATCTCCAGGCCGCCGCCGATGCACGCGCCCCGGATGGCGGCGACCGTGGGAACTGCGCAGTCGCGGATCGCGTTAAGGGCGGTCGCGACCAGATCCTCGTGATAGTGCAGGGCGTCATCGACCGTGCTGCGCACGCGAACGAACTCTTCGATGTCGCCCCCCGCGGCGAAGGCCTCCTCGCCGGCGCCGCGCAGGATCACGCAGCGCACGCTGTCGTCGACGGCGATCTTTCCCATGGCGGCAGAGAGTCCGCGCCACATTGCGGCGTTGACCGCGTTCAGCTTGGCCGGATTGTGCAGGGTGAGTGTCGCGATACCGTTCTGGAGTTCGAGATCGATTCGTGTGTTCATCGCATTCGGGATTTTCGATAAATAAAATTTTTCCATACGGACCTGTATGGACTCTTATGGATGATATATCATCCGCTCGCTCGACACGCCGCGTCAGACGGAACGGTCGATCAGAGGAGGGTGGAGGAGGAGCGTTCCAAGCGTTGCTTTTCCACGAGGAGGGAGAAAGTGTCTAGCTCGATGTATGCGCACATACGGCGCAATCCGCGTTTTGCGGAACTGGTGTCCAAACGGACTCGCTTTGCGGGCATCCTTGCGGCGATCGTTCTGATCGTCTTCTACGGCTTCGTGCTGCTCGTGGCGTTCGCGCCCGAAGTCATCGGGACGCGCCTGTTCGAGGGCAGCAACCTGACTTTCGGCATTCTGGCTGGCCTGCTGCAATTCATCTTCTTCTGGATCCTGACCCTTGTGTACGTGCGTCGCGCCAACGGCGAGTTCGACGACATCAACAAGGAACTCGTCAAGGCCGCATGGAAGGAGGAGAAGTGATGAACGCCCGTAAGCTTTCCCTCAGCGCAGCCGGCCTGCTCGCCCTGGCCGCCAGCCCGCTCGCGCTCGCCGCCGGCCCCGCGATGGATGCTGCCGAGAAGCAGCCGCTCAACCTTCACGCCATCGGCATGTTCTTCGTGTTCGTGCTGATGACCCTGGGTATCACCTACTGGGCGGCCAGCCGCACCAAGTCGGCCTCCGACTTCTATACGGCGGGTGGTGGTATCACCGGCTTCCAGAACGGCCTGGCGATCGCCGGTGACTACATGTCGGCGGCCACGCTGCTCGGTCTTACCGCGATGATGTACGCGCAGGGTGTGGATGCGTATATCTACATGCTGTCCTTCTTCGTCGGCTGGCCGATCATCCTGTTCCTGATGGCCGAACGCCTGCGCAACCTGGGCAAGTTCACCTTCGCCGACATCACCGCCTATCGCCTCGACCAGGGTAAGGTGCGCACGATGGCCGCGGTCAGCTCGCTCACCGTGGTGTGCTTCTACCTTGTCGCGCAGATGGTCGGTGCCGGTCAGCTCATCAAGCTGCTGTTCGGTCTCGACTACAACATCGCGCTCGTCGTCGTCGGCGCGCTGATGATGGTGTACGTGACGTTTGGCGGCATGGTGGCGACCACCTGGGTGCAGATCATCAAGGCCTGCATGCTGCTGATCGGCGGCACCGCGGTGGGTCTGCTCGCGTTCAGCCAGTTCGGCTTCTCGTTTGACGAGCTGACCACGCGTGCGATGGAGGTGCACAAGTTGGGTGACAAGCTGCTCAACCCTGGCAGCCTGCTCGCCGATCCGGTCACCGCGATCTCGCTCGGCCTCGGCCTGATGTTCGGTACCGCCGGCCTGCCGCACATCCTGATGCGCTTCTTCACCGTGACCGACGCCAAGGAAGCGCGCAAGTCGGTGCTCTACGCCTCGGGCATCGTCGCCTACTTCTTCAACGTCATCGCCATCATGGGCCTGTGCGCGATCCTCATCGTCGGCCAGAACCCGGAGTTCTTCGAAGGTGGCGTGATCGGTGGCAAGGTCATTGGCGGCGGCAACATGATCGCCATGCACCTGGCGAACGCGGTCGGCGGCAACCTGCTGCTCGGCTTCCTGTCGGCGGTGGCGTTCGCGACCATCCTCGCGGTGGTGGCAGGCCTGGCGCTGGCCGGTGCCTCGGCGATCTCGCACGACATCTACTCGCGCGTCATCATGAAGGGCAAGGCCAACGAAGCCACCGAACTGCGTGTTTCGAAGTTCGCTACCATCGGCCTGGGTATCGTCGCCATCCTGCTCGGCATGGCTTTCGAGAAGATGAACATCGCGTTCATGGTCGCGCTTGCCTTCGGTGTGGCGGCCTCGGCCAACTTCCCGGTGCTGATCCTGTCGATGTACTGGAAGGGCCTGACCACCCGGGGTGCGCTCATGGGCGGCTACTCCGGCCTGGTCAGCGCGGTGATCTTCGTGCTCCTGTCGAAGTCTGTCTGGGTCGACGTGCTGCACTTCGAGTCGGCGATCTTCCCCTACACCCAGCCGGCGCTGTTCTCGATGCCGATCGCCTTCTTCATGACCTGGCTGTTCTCCACGCTCGACAAGAGCAAGGCGGCCGAGGCCGAGAAGGAAGCCTTCGAGGATCAGTACGTTCGCGCCCAGACCGGCGTGGGTGCAGCGACCGCATCGTCGCACTGATCGACGGCGCTGCCTCGCCCGCCCAGCGCGGGTGATGCGCGGCGCGAGACAACGATTGCCTCTTGACAAGCGGGCTTGCCCGCGAACAGGAAGGCATTCGCGGACAGGCCCGCTCCCACGGCACAGCGTGGGGGCGGGCTTTTTCGTTCACGGGCGTACGGCCGCTCCGGTGAGGCTCGAGTGATAGACTCGGGCGCCATCACCCTGTGGTTTTGCCTTCCGGCGGGGCCTTCATCCCAAAGGAGTCGTCGTGCCAATCAACGAGCTTTTCGTCATTCTTCTGCTGATCGCGGTCAGCGCTTTCTTCTCGATGTCCGAGATCTCCCTCGCTGCCTCGCGCAAGATCAAGCTGCGTTTGATGGCCGAAGGGGGACAGGTCAACGCGCAGCGCGTGCTGGCGCTGCAGGACAACCCCGGCAATTTCTTCACTGTGGTGCAGATCGGGCTCAATGCGGTCGCGATCCTCGGCGGCGTGGTCGGCGAGCAGGCGCTCTCGCCCTACGTGGTTGAACTGCTGCGGCCGGTCTACGACGGCTCGATGCGCGATACGGTCGCCTTCATCTTCTCCTTCGTGTTCGTGACCTCTCTGTTCGTGCTGTTCGCCGACCTCATGCCCAAGCGGCTGGCGATGGTGCAGCCCGAGCGTATTGCGGTGGCGGTGGTGCAGCCGATGCAGGTGTGCATGTGGCTGTTCGCGCCGCTGGTGTGGGTCTTCAGCGGGGCCGCAAACCTACTCTTCCGCTGGCTCAAGCTGCCGAGTGCGCGCATCGAGGACATCACCGCCGACGACATCATGGCCATGGCCGATGCAGGGGCACAGGCCGGCGCCCTGCTGCGCCAGGAGCAGCACCTGATCAGCAACGTGTTTGAACTCGACTCGCGCATCGTGCCCTCGGCGATGACCTCGCGCGAGAGCATTGTCTTCCTGACCCTCTCCGAATCGGAGGAGAGCATCCGGCGCAAGATCGCCGAGCACCCGCACGGCAAGTTCCCGGTGTGCGAGGACGGCATCGACAGCGTGATCGGCTATGTGGATGCGAAGGACATCCTGCCGCGCATCGTGCAGGGTCAGGACCTTTCGTTGCGCACCCAGCCGATCGTGCGCAAGGTGCTGATGCTGCCGGATACGCTTACCCTGTTCGAGGCACTGGAGCGCTTTCGCGACGCAAAGGAGGACTTCGCCCTGGTGCTAAACGAGTATGCGCTGGTGGTCGGGCTGCTCGCGCTGCAGGACGTCATGAACACGGTGATGGGCGACCTGGTCAGCCCCTTCCAGGAAGAGCTGATCGTCCGGCGAGACGAGCATTCCTGGCTCATCGACGGCGTCACGCCGATCGAGGACGTCATGCAGGCGCTCGACATCGAGGTGTTCGAGGGCTTCCAGAACTACGAAACGGTGGCCGGATTCCTGATGTACAGGCTGCGCAAGGTGCCCAAGCGCACCGACTTCGTGCTCTACGCCGGTTACAAGTTCGAGGTGGTCGATATCGACAACTACCGCATCGACCAGGTGCTGGTGACGCGCGAAGGGGTCACACCGGCTGCGTAGCGCTGCGCATCTCCGCGATGCGGGCGAGGGCGGCGCGGCCGCTGAGGATGTGCGTGCGCATGTGCTTTTCCGCGCGCGCGCTGTCGCGTGCGAGCAGCGCCTCCATGATGTCGCGGTGCTCGGCCAGCGATTGCTCCAGCCGTCCCTCCGAGAACAGGGAGTGATGGCGGGACAGCTTGATCACCTTGCGCAGGTCCTCGATCACGTGCAGCAGCCAGCGGTTGTCCGCGATCTCCTGCAAGGCGAGGTGAAAGGCCTGGTTGGCCTCGAAGAAGCGGTCGATGTTGCCCTTTTCGGCAGCCTTCTCCAGATCCGCATGGATACCGCGCAGACGGACGAAATCCCCCTCGGTCGCCTTCGTCGCCGAGAGACGTGCGCATTCGCCTTCCAGCATCGACATGACGCTGAACACTTCGTCCAGATCGCGCTCGGAGATTTCGGTGACGTAGCAGCCGCGGCGCGGCTTCAGCGTCACCAGGCCTTCCGAGGCGAGGACCTTGAGCGCCTCGCGCAACGGGGTGCGCGAGATGCCATACTGCTCGGCCAGCGCCTGTTCGTCGACCCAGGTGCCGGGAGGCAGTTCGTGCGAGAAGATGCGCTGCCGGAGGCGTTCTGCGACTTCCTGATAGAGGGCGATCGGCGCGATGCGTGACGCGTTCATGTGCGGTGTTCGGGCGTGTGCGGTGGAGGCGGGAGCAATGGCTGTCGTTCTTCGACAACTCCCCATTGCGTCCATAATTATGGATAAAGTATTATTTTATAGCTGAGCAAGTCAAGTTCCAGTGCACCGCGCGTCTTGGGAGGCGTCGGCCCCGGTCGATGAAAGGAGAGGGGGCGCGGCGGATGCCGGAACGTCGACGGCCGCTCGCGGCAGGTGCCGCGGGCGGCCCCGTCGTCGAAGAGAGGGAGTATGCGTCCTTCTGAACAGCGACGGTGCACCCATCCATGTCCTACGCAGGCAGCGACCGCTGCCGAATCGAAGAGGTTTTCATGTCGAACGCCAACGAGCCCGTCTATCCCCAGCCCGATCTCGAGGCCTGGAAAAAAGCCGCCGCCAAGCAGGCCCCTGGCGGTGACATCGAAAAGCTCAACTGGATCACGCCCGAGGGGCTGACCGTCAAGCCGCTGTACACCCGGGCCGACACCGAAGACCTGCAGCATGCCGACACGCTGCCCGGTTTCGAGCCCTTCCTGCGCGGCCCGCAGCCCACCATGTACGCCGTCAAGCCGTGGACCATACGCCAGTACGCCGGCTTCTCCACCGCGGAGGCGTCCAACGCCTTCTACCGCAAGGCGCTCGCCGCCGGCGGCCAGGGCGTGTCGGTGGCCTTCGACCTGGCCACCCACCGCGGCTACGACTCCGACCACCCGCGCGTGACCGGCGACGTCGGCAAGGCCGGCGTGGCGATCGATTCGGTCGAGGACATGAAGATCCTGTTCGACCAGATCCCGCTCGACAAGGTGTCGGTGTCGATGACCATGAACGGCGCCGTGCTGCCCATCCTCGCCGGCTACATCGTCGCAGCCGAGGAGCAGGGCGTCAGTCAGGACAAGCTCTCGGGAACGATCCAGAACGACATCCTCAAAGAATTCATGGTGCGGAACACCTACATCTATCCGCCCACCCCGTCGATGAAGATCATCGCCGACATCTTCGGCTACACCGCGCAGCACATGCCGAAGTTCAACAGCATCTCGATTTCCGGCTACCACATCCAGGAGGCGGGCGCGAACCAGGCCATCGAGTTGGCCTTCACGCTCGCTGACGGTCTGGAATACGTTCGCACCGGCATCGCCAGCGGCATGGACGTCGACACCTTCGCCGGCCGCCTGTCCTTCTTCTGGGCGGTGGGCATGAACTTCTACCTTGAGATCGCCAAGATGCGCGCAGCGCGGCTGCTGTGGTGGCGCATCATGAAGCAGTTCAATCCGAAGAGCCCCAAGTCGATGATGCTGCGCACACACTCGCAGACCTCGGGCTGGTCGCTCACCGAGCAGGACCCGTACAACAACGTCGTGCGCACCACCATCGAGGCCATGGCCGCGGTGTTCGGCGGCACCCAGTCGCTGCACACCAACGCGCTCGACGAAGCCATCGCGCTGCCGACCGAGTTCTCCGCCCGCATCGCGCGCAACACCCAGATCATCATCCAGGAAGAGACCCATATCTGTAACGTCGTCGACCCCTGGGCGGGCTCCTACATGATGGAGACGCTCACCCAGGACATGGCCGACAAGGCCTGGGCGCTGATCGAGGAGATCGAGTCCATGGGCGGCATGACCAAGGCGGTCGAATCCGGCTGGGCCAAGATGAAGGTCGAAGAGTGCGCCGCTGACAAGCAGGCACGTATCGATTCGGGCAAGGACGTCATCGTCGGGGTGAACAAGTACAAGCTCGCCAAGGAAGACCCGATCGACATTCTCGACATCGACAACCACGCGGTGCGTGAGGCCCAGATCGCCCGTCTGAACAAGATCCGCTCGACACGCGACGCGGCTGCGGTACAGACCGCGCTCGACGCGCTGACCCGGTGCGCCGAGACGAGCGAAGGCAACCTGCTCGACCTCGCGGTCAAGGCCATCCGTCTGCGCGCCACCGTGGGCGAGATCTCCGATGCGCTGGAGAAGGTCTTCGGCCGCTATCGTGCCAACCCGCAAGCCGTGTCCGGCGTCTATGGAGCCGTCGTGGAAGAACAGGAAGACTGGAAGGCCCTCAAGGCCGACATCGAGGCCTTCATCGCCGAGGAAGGCCGCCGCCCGCGCGTGATGATCGCCAAGCTCGGCCAGGACGGCCACGACCGCGGCGCCAAGGTGGTGGCCTCGGCCTTCGCCGACCTCGGCTTCGACATCGACATCGGCCCGCTCTTCCAGACCCCGGAAGAAGCCGCCCGCCACGCGGTCGAGAACGACGTGCATGCGGTCGGCTGCTCCAGCCTCGCCGCTGGCCACAAGACCCTGGTGCCGGCCGTCATCAACGAGCTCAAGCGCCTCGGCGCGGACGACATCATCACGTTCGTTGGCGGCGTGATTCCGGCGCAGGACTACGACACGCTGTATGCTGCCGGCGCGAAGGGAATCTTCGGCCCGGGCACGCCGATTCCGGCCGCTGCTCGCGAGGTGCTCAAGCAGATCCGCGCCGCTCGCGGCAAGGCCTGAGTTTGCGCAACCCAGGCCCCGGTCGGCTCGTCCCGCCGACCGGGGCCGCGCGATATCCGTTACCGATGCCGATGAACAAGCCCGAACTGCGGCCCTCCGCCATGTCCGCCGCCGCCGCCGAGCCGCTCGATGCCGTCGATCAGGTACTGGTCGATGGCGTGCTGGCGCGCCAGCTGCGACCGCTTGCCAAGACCATCACGCTGATCGAATCGCAGCGCGAGGACCACAAGGCGCGCGCACGGCAGGTGATTGAAAGCCTGCTGCCGCATACCGGCGGGGCGATGCGGGTGGGTATTTCCGGCGTCCCCGGGGTGGGCAAGTCCACCTTCATCGAGGCGCTGGGCCTGTATCTGATCGAGCAGGGCTTGCGCGTGGCGGTGCTTGCGGTGGACCCATCGTCGTCGGTGACCGGGGGCTCGATCCTCGGCGACAAGACGCGTATGGAGTTGCTGTCGCAGAATCCTGCCGCCTTCATTCGCCCCAGCCCCTCGGCCTGCAGCCTGGGCGGCGTGGCGGAGAAGACGCGCGAGACCCTTCTGGTGTGCGAAGCGGCCGGCTTCGATGTGATCATCGTCGAGACGGTGGGCGTGGGCCAGAGCGAGACGGCGGTGGCGGGCATGACCGATATCTTCTGCCTGCTGCAACTGCCCAACGCGGGAGATGATCTGCAGGCGATCAAGAAGGGAATCATGGAGATTGCCGACCTGATCGTCATCAACAAGGCCGACATCGACCCCTCCGCGGCGATGCGCGCGAAGTCACAGATCAAGACCGCGCTGCACATGCTGCGTCCGGCCAGCCCCAACTGGACGGTGCCGGTGCTGACGCTCTCCGCGCTGAAGAAGGAAGGCATCGCCGAGTTCTGGAACACGGTGTCGGCGTACCGCAAGGCGCTGACCGCCTCCGGCGAGTTCGATGCCAAGCGCCGCCACCAGGCCCTGGCCTGGATGTGGGAAATGATCGATTCCGGGCTGCGCAGCCGTTTCCGCAGCCATCCACGCGTGCGCGAGGAGCTTCCCGTCCTCGCGCGCGCAGTCGAGGAGGGGGGAAGTACGCCCGCGGCCGCAGCCCTGCGCCTGCTCGGCCACCTCCAGACCCGCGAACAGGGCTGACGGCGCAGCCGGTCGGCCAAACTCAAGATCTGACAGGAGATCACACTCATGCAAAACATCATTCGCCAGCTCGAGGAGAAGCGCGAACTGGCCCGCCTCGGTGGCGGCCAGAAGCGCATCGACGCGCAGCACCGCAAGGGAAAGCTCACCGCGCGCGAGCGCATCGAGCTGCTGCTCGACGACGACAGCTTCGAAGAGTGGGACATGTACAAGGAGCACCGCTGCACCGAGTTCGGCATGGACGCCGACCACATCCCCGGTGACGGCGTGGTGACCGGGTACGGCACGGTCAACGGTCGGCTGGTGTTCGTGTTTTCGCAGGACTTCACCGTGTTCGGCGGCTCGCTGTCGGAGACCCACGCAGAGAAGATCTGCAAGGTCATGGACCACGCGATGAAGGTCGGTGCGCCCGTGATCGGGCTCAACGACTCGGGCGGCGCCCGCATCCAGGAGGGGGTCGACTCGCTTGGCGGCTATGCCGACGTGTTCCAGCGCAACGTGCTGGCCTCGGGCGTGATCCCTCAGATCTCCCTGATCATGGGGCCCTGCGCCGGCGGTGCGGTGTATAGCCCGGCGATGACCGACTTCATCTTCATGGTCAAGGACTCGTCCTACATGTTCGTGACCGGCCCCGAGGTCGTGAAGACCGTGACCCACGAGGAGGTCACGGCCGAGGAGCTGGGCGGCGCGATCACCCACAACACCAAGTCGGGTGTGGCCGACCTCGCGTTCGAGAACGACGTCGAGGCCTTGATGATGACCCGCCGTCTGGTCGGCTTCTTGCCCGCGAGCAACCGCGAGAAGCCGCCGGTCATCCCGTGCGCCGACCCGGCCGATCGCATCGAGATGTCGCTCGACACCCTGGTCCCGGAGAATCCCAACCAGCCGTACGACATGAAGGAGCTGATCGTCAAGATGGTCGATGACGGCGATTTCTTCGAGCTGCAGCCCGATTACGCCAAGAACATCATCATCGGCCTGGCACGCATGGAAGGCCAGCCGGTGGGTATCGTCGCCAACCAGCCGCTGGTGCTGGCCGGTTGCCTCGACATCAAGAGCTCGATCAAGGCTGCCCGCTTCGTGCGCTTCTGCGACGCCTTCAACATCCCGGTGGTCACGCTGGTGGACGTTCCGGGCTTCATGCCCGGCACCTCGCAGGAGTACGGCGGCATCATCAAGCACGGCGCCAAGCTGCTCTATGCCTACGCCGAGTGCACCGTGCCCAAGGTCACCATCATCACCCGCAAGGCCTACGGCGGTGCCTACGACGTGATGTCGTCCAAGCATCTGCGCGGTGACGTCAACCTCGCCTGGCCGAGCGCCGAGATCGCGGTGATGGGCGCCAAGGGCGCGGTCGAGATCATCTTCCGCGAAGAAAAGAACGACGCCGAGAAGCTCGCCCAGCGCGAGGCCGAATACAAGGCGCGTTTCGCCAACCCCTTCGTCGCGGCGCACCGCGGCTTCATCGACGACGTGATCATGCCGCACAACACCCGCAAGCGCGTGTGCCGTTCGCTGGCCATGCTGCGCGACAAGCAGCTGGACAACCCGTGGCGCAAGCACGGCAACATCCCGCTCTGATCCGCGTACGAGGAATAGTCACATGTTCAAGAAGATCCTGATTGCAAACCGTGGCGAGATTGCCTGCCGCGTCATCAAGACCGCCCGCAAGATGGGCATCGCCACCGTCGCGGTGCACTCCGAGGCGGACAAGGCCGCGCTATTCGTGGAGATGGCTGATGAGGCCGTCTGCATCGGCCCGGCGCCGTCCAAAGAGTCTTATCTGGTGATCGACAAGATCATCGCCGCCTGCAAGCAGACCGGCGCCGAGGCGGTGCATCCGGGCTACGGCTTTCTGTCCGAGAACGCCGAGTTCTCGCGCCGCCTGGAAGAAGAAGGCATCAAGTTCATTGGCCCGAAGCATTACTCGGTCGCCAAGATGGGCGACAAGATCGAGTCGAAGAAGCTGGCGATCGCAGCTGGCGTGAACACCATTCCCGGTTACAACGACGCGATCTCCGGCCCCGACGAGGCAGTCGAGATCGCGAAGAAGATCGGCTATCCGGTCATGATCAAGGCCTCCGCCGGCGGTGGCGGCAAGGGGCTGCGCGTGGCCTTCAACGACAAGGAAGCGCATGAAGGCTTCGCCTCCTGCGTCAACGAAGCGCGCAACGCCTTCGGTGATGACCGCGTCTTCATCGAGAAGTACGTGCTCGAGCCGCGCCACATCGAGATCCAGGTGCTGGGCGACTCGCATGGGAATTACGTCTATCTGAACGAGCGCGACTGCTCGATCCAGCGTCGTCACCAGAAGGTCATCGAGGAGGCGCCGAGCCCCTTCGTCGACCCCGCGATGCGCAAGGCGATGGGCGAGCAGGCCGTGGCGCTGGCGCGTGCGGTGAACTACGAGTCTGCCGGCACGGTCGAGTTCGTCGTCTCCGGCGCCACCAAGGAGTTCTACTTCCTGGAGATGAACACCCGCCTGCAGGTCGAGCACCCGGTCACCGAGCTGATTACCGGCCTTGACCTCGTCGAGCAGATGATCCGCGTGGCGTATGGCGAGAAGCTGCCCCTCGGCCAGGCCGACGTGAAGATCGACGGTTGGTCGATGGAATGCCGCATCAATGCCGAAGACCCGTTCCGCGGCTTCCTGCCGTCCACTGGTCGCCTGGTGAAGTTCCAGGCACCGGCCGAAGGCAATGGCGTGCGTGTCGACACCGGCGTGTATGAGGGCGGTGAGATCTCGATGTTCTACGATTCGATGATCGCCAAGCTCATCGTGCACGGCAAGGACCGCCAGGAAGCCATCGAGCGCATGCGGGACGCGCTCAATGCCTTCGTGATCCGCGGCATCAGTTCGAACATCCCCTTCCAGGCCGCGCTGCTGCAGCACCCGCGGTTCTGCTCGGGCAACTTCAACACCGGCTTCATCGCCGAGGAGTACCCGCAGGGCTTCGACGCCTCGATGGTGCCGCACGACGATCCGGCGCTGCTTGCCGCAGTCGCCACCTTTGCCCGCATGCGCTACATCGAGCGCGCGGTGCAGATCGAGGGGCAACTCGCCGGCCATGGCCGCAAGGTGGCCACGGATTGGGTGGTGGTCATGGGCGGCACGCAGTATCCGATGCACGTTGCCGCGATCGAAGGTGGGCTCGCCGTCACCCACATGGGCAAGACGTACAACATCGTGTCCGGCTGGACCTTCGGCGACCTGCTGTTCTCCGGCACCGTCAATGGTGCACCGGTCGGCCTGCAGATCGAGCGCCGCGGCCTGCGTTACCGCATCTCGCACTTCGGGCTGCAGGTGGAGCCCATAGTCATGACGGTGCGCGCCGCACACCTGCTGTCGCTGATGCCGGAGAAGCTTCCGCCCGACCTGTCGAAGTTCCTGCTGTCGCCGATGCCGGGCCTGCTGCGCGAGGTTTCGGTGAGCGAGGGGCAGGAAGTGAAGGCCGGCGAGAAGCTCGCCATCATCGAAGCGATGAAGATGGAGAACGTGCTCAAGGCCGAGCAGGACGGCAAGGTGAAGAAGATCGTCGCGAAGCCGGGTGCCAGCCTGTCCGTGGATGAAGTGATCATCGAGTTCGAATAATCGGACTCACTTCTTTCGATCGATGGGGAGGGAGACCCGGGCAACGCCCGGGTGCCTGTCGGCACGGGGCCTGCGCAAGCAGGCCTTTTTTTTGGTTCTTCGCGCATTTGCTGCCCTGTGCGGTCGGGCAGTGTGGCCTTAGGAAACGTCCATCGGAGGCGCTGGCGCGCGCGCAGTGAACTTTCGGATGCGTGCCCGGTCACATCCACGCATCTGTAAATTTGTGCAAAACAAATTTGTGACCTATCATCAAGGTCGCTCATCCGCCCCCTCTCCCAGGGGGTGTGCAATCCAGGCCCCGGGCTGCCCAGCAGCCTGATTCCGCAGGGCCCTTCCACATCATCCATGCAAGCCACGCGCCGATGTTTCGACATGCGGTGCGGTGCCGTGGGCGGCGCGAGACCGTTCCGCGAGACAAGAACAGACCAGGAGGACCTTTCATGAGCGCTCAAGTGCATGCACTCAAGGCCGTATCCAGCCGCGCCGCGGCTCCCAAGGCTGCTGCCGGATTCTTCGAGCCGGTGCCATTCAAGGTGTATACCCAGCGTGATCTGGACCGGATCGAACAGCTTTCGCAGCTGTCTCCGGAGCAACGCTTCGAGATGAAGGTGGTTTCGTCGGTGTTGCCTTTCCGTGTGAACCAGTACGTGATCGACGAATTGATCGACTGGAGCAATGTCCCTGCCGACCCGATCTTCCAACTCACCTTTCCGCAGCGCGGCATGCTCGCCCCGCAGCACTATGCGCGTATCGCCGAGCTGGTGCGCAGCGAGGCGCCGAAGGATGTGCTCGAGGGTGCGATCGCCGAAGTGCGCCACGCGCTCAATCCGCATCCGGCCGACCAGATGCAGATGAACATGCCGCTCGACGAACACGGCAAGCCGCTCGATGGCATGCAGCACAAGTACCGCGAAACGGTGTTGTTCTTCCCCAGCCAGGGACAGACTTGCCACAGCTACTGCACCTTCTGCTTCCGCTGGGCACAGTTCGTTGGCGACAAGGAGTTGCGCATCGCCTCGTCCGAGGCGAACGCGCTGCACGACTATCTGCGCAAGCATACCGAGCTCACCGACCTGCTTGTCACCGGCGGCGATCCGATGGTGATGAAGACGCGGCATCTGCGCGACTACCTCGAGCCGCTGCTGCGGCCCGAGTTCGATCACATCCAGACCATCCGGATCGGTACCAAGGCGCTGACTTTCTGGCCGCACCGCTTCCTGGGGGCCGAAGATGCCGATGACCTGATGCGCCTGCTCACGCAGCTGGTCGAGGCCGGCAAGCACGTCGCCATCATGGCGCACTACAACCATTGGAAAGAACTCGACACCGAGGTTGCGCAGGCCGCGGTCCGCCGCGTGCGCGCGACGGGTGCGGTGATCCGCGCGCAGGGGCCGCTGATCGCGCATATCAACGACGACCCGGCGGTGTGGGCCAAGCTGTGGAAGATGGAGGTCAAGCTCGGACTGGTGCCGTACTACATGTTCGTCGAACGCGACACCGGCGCGCGAAACTACTTCGAGGTGCCGCTCGCTCGCGCCTGGGAGATCTACCAGCAGGCGATCCAGCAGGTGTCCGGCCTTGCCCGTACCGCGCGCGGCCCGAGCATGAGCGCAAGCCCGGGCAAGGTGGAGATTCAGGGGGTGACCGAGATCGCGGGAGAGAAGGTGTTCGTGCTGCGCTTCATCCAGGGGCGCAATCCCGACTGGGTGCAGCGCCCCTTCTTCGCGAAGTACGATGAAGAGGCGACCTGGCTGGATCAGCTCGTGCCCGCGTTCGGCGAGACCAAGTGGTTCTGGCAGGACGAGTACGACGCGATCCGGGAAGACCGCCTGGCGGCTGCCTGATCCGGGTATCCCCTGCACCGGGAAGGGCTCGCCTGCGCGGGCCCTTCTTCCGTTCGGGCTGCTATGATCGAATCATCGATCGGCGCGGGGAGCAGGGGCATGGATTTCCGTAATGGCAGGGAAAGCCGCAACGTCGAGGACCGGCGAGGGCAAGGCGGTCGAAGGCTCGGCGGCGGCGGAAAGATCGGAATCGGCACCCTTATTCTGGCGCTGGTCGCGATGTATTTCGGCATCGATCCGAGCCTAGTGCTCAACACCGCCGACGTGGCGGCGCCCCCTGCCGTCGAATCGCCTCGGACGGCTTCGCCGCGCACGGAGGCGGAAGACGGGATGGCGCGTTTCGTGTCCATGGTGCTGGCGGATACCGAGGACACCTGGGGGCCGATCTTCAAGGCTGGCGGTGCGCAGTATCGTGAGCCGGGGCTGGTGCTCTACACCGGCGCCACGCGCAGCGCCTGCGGTGTCGGCCAGGCAGAGATGGGGCCGTTCTACTGTCCGGCGGACGGCAAGGTCTATCTCGATCTCTCCTTCTTCGATGAGCTGCATCGGCGCTTCGGCGCGCCAGGGGACTTCGCCCAAGCCTATGTGATCGCGCACGAGGTCGGCCATCATGTGCAGCACCTGCTCGGCATTCTGGACAAGGTGCAACAGACCCGTCAGCAGGTTTCGGAGCGTGAGGCGAACCAGCTTTCGGTGCGGCTCGAGCTCCAGGCCGACTGCCTCGCGGGTGTCTGGGCACACCACGCACAGCGCGCGCGGCAGGTGCTGGAGGCGGGCGATATCGAGGAGGGGCTGGCGGCTGCGAGCGCGGTCGGTGACGACCGCATGCAGAAGCGTGCGCAGGGATATGCGGTGCCGGACAGCTTCACGCACGGCAGCGCGGCCCAACGCGCACGCTGGTTCGGCAATGGACTGCAGAGCGGGGCGCTGCGCAGTTGCGACACCTTCTCCGCGTCATCGCTCTGAGAGGGCTCGTACGCGGGCGCATTTTGCGGACGAAGCGCCTGAACCCGGCGGCTTCAGCGCCGGGAAGCCCGAAGGCGGGCCGGCCTTGGCAGGCCCTTGTGCCTTCGGGTGCAGTGGATCAGTTGCCGGCGAGCCGGGCGAAGGCCTCGATGACCTCCTGTGGGGCCTGAACCAGCTCGACCAGCACGCCCTCGCCACCGATCGGGAACGCCTCGTTGCCCTTCGGGTGCAGGAAGGTGATGTCGTAGCCGGCCGCGCCGCGCCGGATTCCGCCCGGTGCGAAGCGCACGCCGCTGGCGCTCAGCCACTCCACCGCCTTGGGGAGGTCGTCCACCCACAGGCCGACATGGTTCAGGGGCGTAGCGTGCACCGCGGGCTTCTTCTCCGGGTCCAGCGGCTGCATCAGGTCCACCTCGACCTTGAACGGGCCGCTGCCCATGGCGCAGATGTCCTCGTCCACGTTCTCGCGTTCGGAGACGAAGTTCCCGGTGACTTCCAGCCCAAGCATGTCGACCCACAGGGTCTTGAGCTTTTCCTTGCTCGGACCACCGATGGCGATCTGCTGAATGCCGAGGATCTTGAACGGGCGCTGGGACATGGCGGGTACCTGTGATCTGAAGTTAAGAATTCATAATTATAGCCAGCAAGGCCGACGCTGCGGATGCCCGTACGCGGGTCTCGTCTGCGCCATTCGTTGGCCGATCGTTTCCGGCCCGCTCGCCCTTCGGCTCGCCATTTCTCCCTCAGCACCACTCGACCTGCGCCGAAAAGAGGTAGCCGGCACCGTAGACGGTCTTGATCAGGCGTGGGTTCTGCGGGTCGTCGTCGAGCTTGCGCCGCAGACGCGAGATTCGCACGTCGATGCTGCGGTCGAAGGGGTCGAGGTCGCGGTCGCCGAGCAACTGCTCGCGAGAAAGGATCTTGTTCGGCCTGCGCAACAGCGTCAGCAACAGGCCCGCCTCGGCTGCCGAGAGTGAGAGCGTGCGCCCGTCTGGAGCGGTGAGCGCGTGCTGGGCGGCGTCGAATTCCCAGCCGGCGAAGCGTGCGCTGTTGGGGGCGTCCGCCTGGGATGGGCTTACGCTGCGCTGATAGCGACGCAGGATGGAGCGCACGCGTGCGACAAGCTCGCGTGGCTCGAAAGGCTTGACGATGTAATCGTCCGCACCAAGCTCGAGCCCGAGCACACGGTCGGTAACGTCGTTGCGGCCGGTGAGGATGAGCACGGCGCAGGGGCTGCCCTCCTGGAGCTCGCGTACGACCTGCATGCCGTCCATGTCCGGCAGGCCGAGGTCGATGATGCACAGCTCGGGGGCTGTCTGCCGCGAACGCATGAGCAACTGGCGGCCGGTGCTCATGTGTTCGCAGCGAAAACCGTACTCGCCCAGGCTCATGCAGGTCAGGCGCGCGACATCGGGATCGTCCTCGAGCACAAAGATGGTCGGCTGCGCGGTGTCGGTCGGGCTCATGGGCATTGCGGGGCAGTCTCCGTCGGGGCATTCGAGGTCAGAACCGAGGCGAGCACGCTGGCGAGTGCGGCCTGGTCGAAGGGTTTGCGCAGGGTCGGAACGCCTGCGGGCAGATCGTCTGCGTGTGCGGTTTCGCTTGCGTACCCGGTGACGAGCAGGATCGGCAGATCCGCGCGAAGGGCGCGCGCACGACGCGCTAGTTCGCGTCCTCCGATGCCGCCGGGCATGACCGTGTCGCTGACCAGCAGCGCGATGTCGTCCACATTCTGCAGCAGGCCGAGCGCCTCCACGCCGTCTGCAGCCTCGATCACGGTGTACCCGAGCGTGGTGAGCTGCAGGCGGATGACCTTGCGCACCTCGGGCTCGTCCTCCACCAGCAGCACCGGTCCGGACAGGGCGGTGAGGTTGGCGGCGGGGCGCGGTGCGGCGCTCTCGGCAATCGCTGTTTCGCTTGTTGTCGGCAGCACGAAGCGCACATGCGTGCCACGTCCGGGCGTGCTGCGGATGCGGATGTTGCCTCCCGACTGGCGTACGAAGCCGTACACCATCGACAGCCCGAGGCCGCTGCCGCCGCCGAAGGGTTTTGTGGTGAAGAAGGGTTCGAACACGCGCTGCAGCACTGCGGGCTCGATGCCCTTTCCGCTGTCGCCCACGTCGATCTGTACGTAGTCGCCCGGTGGTACCTCGACCACGGTCGAGAGTGCCTTGTCGAGCTTGCGCGGCGCCACCGCGATGGTGAGTTCGCCACCCTCCGGCATGGCGTCGCGTGCGTTGATTGCGAGGTTCAGGATCGCGTTCTCGAGTTGGTGTGGGTCCACGAGCGCATGCAGCGGCGCCTGGGGCATGCGCAGGTGGATGCGGATGGTTTCGCCCAGTGTGCGCGCGAGCAGGTGGGTCATGTTGTGCACCAGCGCGCCGACCTCGACTGCGCGCGGCTCCAGCGTCTGCCGACGCGAGAAGGTGAGCAGGCGGCGGATCAGCTCCGCACCGCGGCGCGCTGCCTGAAGGGATGGGTCGACGAACTCGGCGCCCGCACCGCCACCGATGCGCTGCTGCAGCGCGGACAGGTTGCCGATGATGATGGTGAGCAGGTTGTTGAAGTCGTGCGCAAGGCCGCCGGTCAGTTGTCCGACAGCCTCCATCTTCTGCGCCTGCACCAGGGCGGCCTGACTGGCCTTCTGCTCGGTGATGTCGGTCGACATCACGAAGAAGCCCACGGTGGTGCCGTCGGAGGCGAACTCGGGCACGATCACGCTGCGTGCATGCACGGTGCGCCCGTCGCCGAGCTGGCGGGCGTACTCGTAGCTGACCTGCTCGCCATCCCGCGCACGCTCGAGGTAAGGCAGGATCTGCGTGAAGATCTCCTGCCCGAACACCTGCTCGATGCTGCGACCGGTAATCGACTCCTTGGTCAGCCCGAACCAATCCGCGTAGCCCTTGTTCGCGAAGCGATAGATGTTGTCGCGGTCCACGTAGGCGATCAGGGCCGGGATCGAGTCGATGATCAGTTGCAGCCGGTTCTCGCTGCGACGTAGTGCGCCGGCGATGTCGTCGATCTCGATGTTCGCCTGCGCGAGACGTGCGTTGGCCGCCTGCAACTCGGAGGTGCGTTCGCGCACACGCGCCTCGAGCTGGGTGTTCTGCTCCTCGATCACCGCCGCGTAGCGACGCTGTTCGGTGATGTCGGTCCAGAGCGAGACGAAGCCGAGGTTGGGGATCGGCACGCCCCGGACAGCGAGGATGCGTCCATTCGGGCGCGCGCGCTCGACGTAGTGCGGCTCGAAGCTGCGCGCGGCGGCCATGCGCTCCCGGATCAGGGGTTCGATGTCTCCCGGGCCGTACTCGCCGCGCTCGGCGTTGAAGCGGACGAAAGCCTCGAAGGGCGTGCCCACGCGCACCATCGACTCGGGAAAGTCGAGCAGGCGCAGCAGCGCCTTGTTCCAGGTGACGAGTTTCGGCGTGGCGTCGAATACGGCAATGGCCTGGTCGAGCAGATCCAACCCTGCCAGCAGCAGGTCGTAGCGCCTGCGCTGCTCGGGTGACAATGCCGCCGCGGGGGTGCCGTTGTCTTCAGCGGGGGACGTGCTGCCCAAGGCTGTCTCCGTGTGTCCTTGACGTGGCCGGGATCCTGTGCCCGGAATCTTTGCACGATTCGGCCGTTCCCGTAATGGGCGGGATCCCGCATGTGGGCGGCGCGTCGCCGGACTATGTTGGCGAAAGATTGACGTTAACGTCAACCTCGCAACGCACCATGCGCCGCTCAGCGTGCGCGCGGGCGCGCCTGGTTCCGAAAGCGCTCCGGAGACATCCCCGACCAGGCGACAAAGGCGCGGTAGAAGGTGGACGGATCAGCGTAACCCAGTTCGGCCGCGATGTTTGCGACGGGGTGCTGTGTCTTGGCCAGGCGCGCATAGGCGATGTCGCGTCGCGTGGCCTCCTTGATGGTGCGAAAGCCCGAGCCTTCCTCCTCGAGCCGCCGGTGCAGGGTGCGGGGGGACAGGTGCAGACGGTCGGCAACGTCCTCGAGCGATAGGTTCAGTGGCAGGGCGTCGCGCAGGATGTCGCGCACGCGGAACACCATTTCGCGGTCGCGGCGGTAGAGCATGGTGATCTTGCCCGGTGCGCCGTGGAGAAAACCAGCGAGCGCTGCCTCGTCGCGGCGCAGCGGCAGATCGAGCAGGTTTGCCTGCAGCCGGGCCACCAGCTGTGCGGCGTCGAAGTGCGAGTGCTCGGTGTAGACCAGGGCGTAGTCCTCCGCATGCTGCGGGCGGGAGTAGGGGAACTCCACCGCGTCGAGTGCCAGGCCTCGGCCTACGAACCAGCTTGCCACGCCGTGCAGCAGACGCAGCAGCCATTCGTAGGCGAACACGCGAGCGGGTGAATCCCGCGCGTCGCCGAGGCTGCCGCCGTCGTCCAGCACGAGCTCGGCGCGTGCACCATCACGCTGTATACGGACCTGAAAGGCCGGAAGCACGATGCGCAGGAAACGGATGGCGCGATTGAGCGCCTCTTCCAGCGTGGGGGCGCCCAGCATGGCGCGGCACAGGAACTCGAAGCTGCCCACCGGCATGGGTTGTGGCAGCAGCCCGAACGCTTCGTCCTGCAGGGCTTCGATGCACAGGTTGTACAGCACCGCGTAGCGTTCGACTGGCACGCGGCTGGCGGTATCTGCAAGGGCGATGCCGGCGCGCGCGAGCAGGGGCGCGGTGTCCACGCCGCGCCCCTGAAGGCCCGAAAGCATGCCGGTGACGAAGCCCGTGGCAACCGTTGCCCTGCGCCGTCGGCTGCGCGCCGACGGCGCAGGAGGCGCGATGTGCGCTTGCTTGGAAGCCGGGAACTGGGCAGGCATGACGCTTCGGATCGGCATGGAATCGATATAGATTGGCAGATTTTGCACGATCGGCGTCCGCAAGCGCAATGGCGAACCGCTCGCGGGCCTTCTAAAATTGCAGAGTTAGCCCATTCCATGGAGAGGTTCGACATGACCGACCTGAGCGTTGCGCACAAGCTCTCGCCCTACAAGCCCAAGAACAAGGTGCGCTTCGTCACCGCCGCGGCACTGTTCGACGGCCACGATGCCTCGATCAACATCATGCGCCGCATCCTGCAGTCGACCGGCTCCGAGGTGATCCATCTCGGTCACAACCGTTCGGTGGGCGAGATCGTCAACGCCGCGCTGCAGGAAGATGTGCAGGGCATCGCGATCACCAGCTACCAGGGCGGTCACGTCGAGTTCTTCAAGTACATGATCGACCTGCTCAAGGCCAACGGCGGCGAGAACATCAAGGTCTTCGGCGGCGGCGGCGGCGTGATCGTGCCAGCTGAGATCAAGGAATTGCACGAATACGGCGTCACCCACATCTTCTCGCCCGAGGACGGCGCCAAGATGGGCCTGCAGGGCATGATCAACAGCGTCGTCGAGCGCTGTGATCTCGACGTCACCAAGGCTGCGCCACAAAAGGCCGATGCGGTGCTGAAGGCGCTCGCCGCCGGCGACCGTCGTGCGCTGGCACAGATCATCACCGCGCTCGAGAATGGTGGCTATGGCGACGACGTCAAGAAAGCGCTGATCGACGCCGCGGCCAAGACCAAGGTGCCGACGCTGGGCATCACCGGCACCGGCGGTGCGGGCAAGTCCTCGCTCACCGACGAGCTCGTGCGCCGCTTCCGTCTCGACCAGGACGACAAGCTCAAGCTCGCAATCGTGTCGATCGACCCCTCGCGCAAGCGTACCGGCGGCGCGCTGCTGGGCGACCGCATCCGCATGAACGCGATCGAGCACGACAACATCTACATGCGCTCGCTCGCCACCCGCGACACCGGTTCGGAAGTCTCGGCCGCGCTGCCCGAAGTCATCGCCGCGTGCAAGCTGGCGGGCTTCGACCTGGTGGTGGTCGAGACCTCCGGCATCGGCCAGGGCAACGCCGCGATCGTGCCCTTCGTCGATCTGTCGCTGTACGTGATGACCCCCGAGTTCGGCGCCGCCAGCCAGCTCGAGAAGATCGACATGCTCGACTTCGCCGACTTCGTCGCCATCAACAAGTTCGACCGCAAGGGCGCGCAGGACGCGCTGCGCGACGTCGCCAAGCAGTACCAGCGCAACCGCGAACTGTTCAGCCAGCGTCCGGAAGAGATGCCCGTGTTCGGCACCATGGCCGCGCGCTTCAACGACGACGGCGTCACCGCGCTGTACCAGGCTATGCTGCCGGCGCTGGTGGGCAAGGGCCTGAAGGTCGCCAAGAGCAAGCTGCCGGTGGTGAAGGTCCGCGCCTCGTCCGAAGGGCGCGCCATCGTCCCGGCTGACCGTACCCGCTACCTCGCCGAGATCGCCGACACCGTCCGCGGCTATCACAAGCAGGTCGAGCAGCAGGCGCGCGTCGCACGCGAGCGCCAGTCGCTGAAGATCGCGAAGGGCCTGTTCGAGCAGTGCGGCAAGGATGCCGGCTCGTTTGACGAGCTGATCAACTGGAAGGATGGCGAGCTCACCCCGCAGGCCAGGAAGTTGCTTGAACAGTGGCCGACCGAGAAGGCGCTGTACGCCGCCGACGAGTACGTGGTGAAGATCCGTGACAAGGAGATCCGCACCCAGCTCACCCACACCTCGCTGTCGGGCAGCAAGATCCGCAAGGTGGCGTTGCCCAACTTCGAGGACGAGGGCGAGACGCTCAAGTTCCTGATGAAGGAGAACGTTCCCGGCTCCTTCCCCTACACCGCCGGCGTGTTCGCGTTCAAGCGCGAGGGCGAGGACCCGACCCGCATGTTCGCGGGCGAGGGCGACGCCTTCCGCACCAACCGCCGCTTCAAGAAGGTGTCCGAGGGCATGCCGGCGCATCGTCTGTCGACCGCCTTCGACTCGGTCACGCTGTACGGCTGCGACCCCGACCTGCGCCCGGACATCTACGGCAAGATCGGCAACTCCGGCGTGTCGATCGCCACGCTCGACGACATGAAGGTGCTCTACGACGGCTTCGACCTGTGCGCACCGACCACTTCGGTGTCGATGACGATCAACGGCCCGGCGCCGATCATCCTGGCCTTCTTCTTCAACACCGCGCTCGACCAGCAGATCGCCAAGTTCAAGGCCGACAACGGCCGCGACCCGACCGAGGACGAGTACGCCAAGATCAAGGCGTGGACGCTGTCGACCGTGCGCGGCACGGTGCAGGCCGACATCCTGAAGGAAGATCAGGGCCAGAACACCTGCATCTTCAGCACCGAGTTCGCGCTCAAGATGATGGGCGACATCCAGGAGTACTTCGTCCATCACAAGGTGCAGAACTTCTACTCGGTGTCGATCTCGGGCTACCACATCGCAGAGGCCGGCGCGAACCCGATCAGCCAGCTCGCCTTCACGCTGTCGAACGGCTTCACCTACGTCGAGAGCTACCTGGCGCGCGGCATGCACATCGACGATTTCGCGCCCAACCTGAGCTTCTTCTTCAGCAACGGCATGGACCCGGAATACTCGGTGATCGGCCGCGTCGCCCGCCGCATCTGGGCGGTGGCGATGAAGAACAAGTACGGCGCCAATGAGCGCAGCCAGAAGCTGAAGTACCACGTGCAGACCTCGGGCCGCTCGCTGCACGCGCAGGAGATGGACTTCAACGACATCCGCACCACGCTGCAGGCGCTGATCGCGATCTACGACAACTGCAACTCGCTGCACACCAACGCCTACGACGAGGCGATCACCACGCCGACCGAAGAGTCCGTTCGGCGCGCGATGGCGATCCAGCTCATCATCAACCGCGAGTGGGGCCTGGCCAAGAACGAGAACCCGAACCAGGGCGCCTTCATCATCGAGGAACTCACCGACCTCGTCGAAGAGGCGGTGCTCAAGGAGTTCGAGGCCATCGCTTCCCGCGGCGGCGTACTCGGCGCGATGGAGACCGGCTACCAGCGCGGCAAGATCCAGGAGGAGTCGCTCTACTACGAGCACAAGAAGCACGACGGCTCCTACCCGATCATCGGCGTGAACACCTTCCTCAACCCGAAGGGCCAGGCGCAGCAGGAGATCGAGCTGGCGCGTTCGACCGAGGAAGAGAAGCAGGGCCAGTTGAAGCGCCTCGCCGACTTCCACGCCCGCAACAAGGCCGAGGCGCCCAAGTGGCAGGCCAAGCTGCAGCAGGCCGTCATCGACAACAGCAACGTGTTCGAAGTGCTGGTCGATGCGGTGCGCTACTGCTCGCTGGGCCAGATCACCGAGGCGCTGTACAAGGTCGGTGGCCAGTACCGCCGTAGCATGTAAGCCTCAAGGTTTCTCCCCCCTCTCCCAATTGGGACACGGCGCTTCGGCGCCGTTTTTTTTTAGCACCCCGATTCGGGGCCCCCATGCTGTGCCTCCATTCGTTGGCACCTGGGGCCCTTGAGACCGTCGGGCGCTCTTCTCGTGGGGCGCACTCTGCGCTGGGCGATAGAATGCGGTGTTCCGCAACAGGCCCGGATTCGCGATGAACCTCACCACCCCTGCGCTGCTGTTCCCGGCGATTTCACTGCTCTTGCTCGCATATACGAACCGCTTCCTCACGCTCGCGCAGGTGATCCGGCAACTCAACGCCTCCAGCGATCGCGCGGCGCCGTTGGTGCAGTGCCAACTGCCAGGGTTGAAGCGGCGGATCATGCTGACCCAGTACATGCAGGGCTTCGGGGTGCTCAGCTTCCTGCTCTGTGCGCTGTCGATGTTTGCGCTCTTCGTCGAGGCGCAGACCGCGGGGCAATGGATGTTCGGGATCAGCATCGTGATCCTGGCGATGTCGCTCGTGCTGTCGCTGATCGAGGTGCTGATCTCGACCGAGGCGCTGTCGGTGGTGGTGCAGGATCTCGAGAAGGCCGGAAGCAGGCGGGACCGCGGCGCCTGAAACCGGCTGGACCTGAAGCGCGTACGGTGGTCGGCGCCGCTGTTCGTCGTGGGGCGGGGTTGCCCGCACCCACGACGAACAGCACGGCTGCGGCGCGCTCAGCGGCTGGTCAGCTTGAGCTCGATGCGCCGGTTGCGCGCGTGGGCCGCCTCGGTGCCTGCCGTGTCCAGCGGGTGGAACTCGCCGTAGCCGGTAGCGGCGAGGCGCTCGGGCGGAACGCCCTGGCTGCGCAGGAATTTTACGATGGCGAGCGCACGTGCGGTCGAAAGCTCCCAGTTCGATGGGAAGCGCGCGGTGGAGATCGGCCGGCGATCGGTATGGCCATCGACCTGGAGCACCCAGGGCAGATCCTTCGGCATCTCCGCAGAGAGGGTTTTCAGGGTTTCTGCCAGACGGGTGAGCTGAATGAACCCGTCGGGGCTGACCTCGTCCGAGGCCGAGGGGAACAGCACCTCGCTGGAAAAAACGAAGCGGTCGCCGACGATCTGCACGTCCTTGCGGTCGCCGAGTACGGCCTGCAGACGCCCGAAGAACTCGGAGCGGTAACGTGCGAGTTCCTTCACGCGGGCGGCCAGCGCGAGGTTGAGCTCGCGCCCGAGCTCTTCGAGCTTGAGGTCCTTGTCGCGTGCTGCGGCCTCGGCGCTGGCCAGCGCATTGTTGAGCTGTTCGATCTGTTCGCGCACCGCGGCAAGCTGGCGATTGAGCAGTTCGACCTGAGCGATCGCAGCGGCCGACATCTCCTGCTGTTCCTTCAGCCCACGCTCCGAGGTATCGAGCGCACTCGCCAGGCGCGCGGCCTCGGCCTCGAGTTCTGCCTTGAGCTTCTGGAGCGCCGCGATGTCGGCCGACAGGCGCGCGGCCTCCTCGCGCTGCGTCTTGGCCTCGTCCTGCGCAGCGTGCAGTTCGTCGCGCGAGGCGAGCAGCTCGTTGCTCAGCGCCTCGCGCTCTCGCTCCGAGGCGGTGAGTGAGGCGCTCAGCTCGCCGACCATGACGTCCGCACGTTCGCGCGCGGACTTCTCCAGGCTCAGGGTCTGCGCGAGTGCGGCGAGCTCGGCGTTCAGTTGGGCGAGCGCTCGGTCGCGGCCGCTGACCGCGTCGGCGAGCACGAACTGGCCGATCACGAACACCAGGATCACGAACACCATCACCATCAGCAGTGATGCGAGCGCGTCCACGAAGCCGGGCCAGAAGTCCAGTGGCCGGCGGCGGGCGAGTCGGGCCATGGCTCAGTCCGCCTTGTTGCCGGAAGCACCGCCCAGCGCTGCGCCGATGGTTCGCGAGAGCAGGCGTAATTCGGCGCGCAGGTCCTCGGTGAACTGCGTGCCCTGTGCGGGCTGCTGGGCGAGCTGGCGGATCAGGCCGCGCAGGTCGTCCTGGGTGGCCGAGAGTGCGGACAGATCACGTGATTCGCGGCCGATGAGGTCGGCCAGGCGGGTGAGCTGGTTGTTGAGCTCGCCCAGGTGCTCGGCGGTGACACGACGCTCGCGCTCGGACTCGGCCGCCGAGCGCTGCATGCGCTCGATGCTCTCGGCGGTCTGCTCGAGCAGCGCCTGTACGTAGGCGGGTACGTTGCCTTCGCCCTCCATGCCGACGCCCGAGGGCAGCTTGGTGATGTTCGAGAGCCACTCTTCAAGTTCATTGTAGAAACGGTTCTGCGCGTGGCCGGACTGGAGGTCGAGGAAGCCGACGACAAGCGAGCCGGCAAGACCGAACAACGAGGTCGAGAAACTGGTCGCCATGCCACCCAGGGGCGCGTCGAGCTTGGCCTTGAGCGCCTCGAACATGGCCACCGGGTCGCTGCCCACGCTCAGGTTGCCGATGATCTCGCCGATCGAGCGGATGGTTGCGAGCAGTCCCCAGAAGGTGCCGAGCAGGCCGAGGAAGATGAGCAGCCCGATCAGGTAGCGGGACAGATCGCGCTGTTCCTCGAGGCGGATCTGCACGCTGTCGAGGATCGAGCGGGTGGATGCCGGGGAGAGGTGGAACTGACCGCGCTTGCGGCTGGAGAGCAGGCGGGCCATCGGAGCGAGCAGGACCGGACGCAGGCCGGTTTGCGCCGGGCCCCCGTCCGACTGCTGGAACGCCTCGATCCACAGCACTTCGCGCTGCAGTCGCCAGACCTGGCGCAGGTTGACGAGGATGCCCACGGCAAGCACGAACAGGATCACGCCGTTGAAGGCGCCGTTGGCGAGAAACGCATGCTTGAGCTGGGGAACGAGCGCAGCCGCGAGAACGGCCACAAGTGCGAGAAAGACGGCCATCCAGGTCGTGACGTGGACGGGTTTGGTGAAGTCCTTGCGTTCCATCGGGCGTGTTCCGGGTGAGGGTGACGGCATCTGCCCGGAGCGAAAGACCGGGCAGGCGCGAGTCTAGCGCGAACGGGCTTGCCCAGTCAGTCCGGCAACCGCTGATTTGTCGATTGGAGGCTCCAGTTGCGAGGCGCCGGCACTTTTCGCCCGGTTGCAACAATTCAGTACATTCCACAAACAGTTGCGCAAAGGTGCCTTGCCACACTCCAGCCTCAACTGGATCGGACGCTCGTCGGCGTCCCGCCCGAGCCACGACAAGATCACGAAGCGGCCGCGGCGCAGCGTCCAGACAGGGACAACCAAAGGAGGAGTGTGGAATGGACACACGCATGAGCGCGTCCGACCACCGTCAGGGCGAAGTGGTGCTGGACACCTTCCCGCGCTACCTGATGCATCACGCACAGGTACGTCCGCAGCAGGCGGCGATGCGAGAGAAGGCGTACGGAATCTGGCAGACCTACACGTGGGCGCAGGTTGCCGAGAATGTTCGTGCAATCGCCTGCGGGCTGGCGGAACTCGGCTTCAAGCGCGGCGACCGGCTCGCCATCGTCGGTGACAACCGTCCGCGCCTGTACTGGTCCGTCGCGGCATGCCAGTGCCTTGGCGGCATCCCGGTCATGTTGTACCAGGATGCGGTGGCGCAGGAGATGGTCTATGTGCTGCAGGATGCCGAGATCCGCTTCGCGGTGGTCGAGGATCAGGAGCAGGTCGACAAGATGCTCGAGATCCTGCCCGAGGCGCCGATGCTGGAGCACGTGATCTACGACGACCCGCGGGGCATGCGCCACTACGCCCAGACCATGCTCAAGGGGCTGGATGAGTTGCAGGAGATGGGCCGCATTCACGACCGCAACCAGCCGGACTTCCTGACGGGCGAGATCGACAAGGGCGCCTCCGACGACATCTCGATCATGCTGTACACCTCGGGCACCACCGGCAAGCCCAAGGGCGTGTGCCAGACGCACGGCGCTTTTGTCGCCGCGGCGCGCGGTGCGATCCTGTTCGACAAGCTCACCGACAAGGAGGACATCCTGTCCTACCTGCCGATGGCCTGGGTGGGGGATCACCTGTTCTCGTTCGCGCAGGCCACGGTCGCCGGATTCACCATCAATTGCCCGGAGTCGGGTGAAACGGTGATGACCGACCTGCGCGAGATCGGCCCGACCTACTACTTCGCCCCGCCGCGCGTGTTCGAGAACCTGCTCACCCAGGTCATGATTCGCATGGAGGATGCTGGTAGCCTCAAGCGCAAGGTCTTCCACCACTTCATGGACGTCGCCCGTCGCTGTGGCGCCGACATTCTGGACGGCAAGCCGGTGTCGGGGGGCGATCGCTTCCAGTACTGGCTGGGCAACCTGCTGGTGTACGGGCCGCTGAAGAACGTGCTCGGCATGAGCCGGATCCGCGTCGCCTACACCGCAGGTGCAGCGATCGGTCCGGACCTGTTCCGCTTCTACCGCTCGATCGGCATCAACCTCAAGCAGCTCTACGGCCAGACCGAGACCTGTGCCTATGTGTGCCTGCAGCCCGACGGAGAGATCAAGCTTGATTCGGTGGGCAAGCCGGCGCCTTTCGTCGAGGTCAAGCTCGCCGACAACGGCGAGATCCTGGTCAAGGGGCCGATGCTGCTCAAGGCCTATTACAAGCGCCCGGACGCCACTGCCGAGTCGATCAACGCCGAAGGCTACTTCATGACTGGCGACGCCGGCTTCTTCGACGAGGATGGGCACCTGAAGATCATCGACCGCGCCAAGGATGTCGGCAAGATGGCCGACGGCACGATGTTTGCGCCCAACTACATCGAGAACAAGCTCAAGTTCTTCCAGCATGTAAAGGAAGCGGTCACCTTCGGTAACGGCAAGGCGTTCGCGACCGCCTTCATCAACATCGACCTCGAGGCGGTGGGCAACTGGGCGGAGAAGAAGGGCATGGCCTACTCCGGCTACGCCGACCTCGCCCAGCAGGGTGCGGTGTACGAACTGATCCGTGACTGCGTGGAGAAGGTCAATGCCGATCTGGCCGCGGACCCCAACATGAGCGGCTCGCAGATCAAGCGCTTCCTGATCCTGCACAAGGAACTCGATGCCGATGACGGGGAACTGACCCGCACGCGCAAGGTGCGGCGCAACTTCATCGCGGAGAAGTACGGTGTGCTGATCGATGCCCTGTTCGAGGGCCGCAAGAGCCAGTACATAGAGACCCAGGTGAAATACGAGGACGGCCGCACCGGCAAGGTTTCCGCCGATCTTCGCATCGAGGAAGTGAAGACCTTCGCGGCGCAGGCCGGCAAGCAGGCGGCCTGAGGAGACGAGGCATGAACATGACCGACATGAACACCGCCCCGACCGGGGCGCAGGCCGGGCGCCGGTTCGGCGACGTGATCCTCGACCTGCAGAACATTTCGCTGCGTTTCGGGGGCGTCAAGGCGCTCACCGACATCAGCTTCAACATCCGCGAGCACGAGGTGCGGGCCATCATCGGCCCCAACGGCGCGGGCAAGAGTTCGATGCTGAACGTGATCAACGGCGTCTACCACCCGCAGGAAGGCCGCATCATGTTCCGCGGCGAGGAGCGCAAGAAGATGGAGCCGCACATGGCGGCCCAGCAGGGGATCGCACGCACCTTCCAGAACATCGCGCTGTTCAAGGGCATGAGCGTGCTCGACAACATCATGACCGGGCGCAACCTGAAGATGAAGTGCAACATCTTCCAGCAGGCGCTTTGGCTCGGTCCGGCGCTGCGCGAGGAGATCGCGCACCGCGAGAAGGTCGAGGAGATCATCGACTTCCTCGAGATCCAGCACATCCGCAAGACGCCCGTGGGGGCGCTGCCCTACGGTCTGCAGAAGCGTGTCGACCTCGGTCGCGCGCTGGCGATGGAGCCGCAGATCCTGCTGCTCGACGAGCCGATGGCGGGCATGAACGTCGAGGAAAAGCAAGACATGTGCCGCTTCATCCTCGACATCAGCGACCAGTTTGGCACCACGATCGTGCTGATCGAACACGACATGGGCGTGGTCATGGACATCTCCGACCGCGTGGTGGTGCTCGATTACGGCAAGAAGATCGGCGACGGGACGCCGGACGAAGTCCGGAACAACCAGGATGTCATCAACGCCTACCTGGGCAGCGGCCACTGAGCGGAGCGGGACATGGGATTCTTTATCGAAACGATGTTGGGTGGGCTGATGACCGGCATGTTGTATGCGCTGGTCGCCCTGGGCTTCGTGCTCATCTTCAAGGCCTCGGGGGTGTTCAACTTCGCCCAGGGGGCGATGGTACTGGTGGCTGCGCTGGCGATGGCCCGCTTCTCCGAGTGGAGCAACGCGGCACTCGGCGGTGACAGCCTCTTCCTGGCCAACGTGATCGGCATCGTCGGTGCTGGCCTGGTCATGTTTGCGGTGGCCTGGGCGGTGGAGCGCTTCGTGCTGCGCAAACTGGTGAACCAGGAGGGCGCAACGCTGCTGATGGTGACGCTGGGTATCGCTTATGTGCTCGAGGGCCTCGGCCAGACCTTTTTCGGCAGCGAGATCTACTCGATCAACGTGGGCATGCCGAAGGATCCGGTGATCATGTTCGAGGGCCTCATCGAAGGCGGCGTCATGATCAACAAGGAGGACTTCATCGCTGCGGCGCTGGCGGCGGTGCTGGTGGGCGGCCTCACCATCTTCTTCCAGAAGACCGCGATCGGCCGCGCCCTGCGTGCGGTGGCGGACGACCATCAGGCGGCGCAGTCGGTGGGCATCCCGCTCAACAAGACCTGGGTGATCGTGTGGTGCGTGGCGGGTCTGGTGGCGCTGGTGGCCGGCATCATCTGGGGCTCCAAGATGGGCGTGCAGTTCTCGCTCGTCACCGTCGCCCTGCGTGCCCTGCCGGTGGTGATCCTTGGCGGCCTGACCTCGGTGCCGGGCGCGATCGTCGGCGGCCTGATCATCGGTGTCGGCGAGAAGCTCTCCGAGGTGTACCTCGGCCCCTTCGTCGGTGGCGGCATCGAGATCTGGTTCGCCTATGTGATGGCGCTGATTGTGCTGCTGTTCCGACCGCAGGGTCTGTTCGGCGAAAAGATCATCAACCGCGTCTGACCGGGAGACATAACAGTGTTCTATCGCGAAAACGGCCAGTTCAAGACGAGCTACGCGGCCGACCAACAAATTTTCACCATCGCCCAGGACAAGTGGTTCGTCTACGGGTTGATCGCCTTCGCCGTGCTTGCGGTGCCGATGCTGGCCGACGAGTACATGTTCCGCGCCATCCTGATTCCCTTCCTGGTGCTGTCGCTGGCCGCGCTGGGGGTGAACCTGCTGGTCGGCTATTGCGGCCAGATCACGCTGGGGGCGGGCGCCTTCATGGCGATCGGGGCGTATGCTGCTTACAACTTCATGGTGCGCATCGATGGCATGCCGCTGGTGCTGGCGATGCTGCTCGGGGGTGCAGCGGCGGCGGCGTTCGGCATCCTGTTCGGCATCCCCAGCCTGCGCGTGCGCGGCCTCTACCTTGCAGTGGCGACGTTGGCGGCGCAGTTCCTGTGCGACTGGGCCTTCCTGCGCATCGGCTGGTTCACCAACTACTCCTCGTCCGGTTCGGTGTCGGTTGCCAAACTCGAGGTGCTGGGCTGGGTGATCGACTCGCCGGTGGAGAAGTACCTGTTCTGCCTCGCCTTCGTGGTGGTGTTCGCGGTGATCGCCAAGAACCTGACCCGCGCGGCCATCGGCCGCCAGTGGATGGCGATCCGCGACATGGACGTGGCCGCCGAGGTCATCGGCATCCGCCCGATGTTCTCCAAGCTATCGGCGTTTGCGGTCAGCTCCTTCTTCGTCGGCGTGGCCGGTGCGCTGTGGGGGTTCGTCTACCTGGGGTCGTGGGAGCCGGCGGCGTTCTCGGTCGATCGCTCCTTCCAACTGCTGTTCATGGTCATCATCGGTGGCATGGGGTCGATCATGGGCAGCTTCTTCGGCGCGGCCTTCATCGTCGTCCTGCCGATCTTCCTGAACCAGTTCCTGCCCTTCCTCGGTGGCCTGGTCGGCATTTCGGTATCGACCGCCGGCGTGTCCCATGCCGAGTTCATCATCTTCGGTTCGCTGATCATCTTCTTCCTGATCGTCGAGCCGCATGGCCTCGCCCGTCTGTGGTCGATCGCCAAGCAGAAGCTGCGTCTGTGGCCCTTCCCGCACTGATGCAGCGTTTCATTTCCCGCAGTGCCCATGCAGCATATAAAAGGAGGAGACTCATGAAATTCCGTTCCCTGGCCCTCGCGGCCGCCATCGCGTCGGTGGGCCTGTCGTCCGCCGTGTTCCCCACCGCCGCCCAGGCTCAAGCGCAGGAGCAGTTCTTTCCGGTGCTGGTCTATCGCACCGGCGCCTATGCCGCCAACGGCAACCCCTGGGCCAACGGTTATGTCGATTACCTGAAGCTGATCAACGCCCAGGGCGGCGTCAACGGCGTCAAGCTCTCGTACGAGGAGTGCGAGTTCGGCTACGCCACCGACCGCGGCGTGGAGTGTTACGAGCGCCTGAAGGGCAAGAACGCAACGCTGTTCCAGAGCCTTTCGACCGGGGTGACCTTCGCGCTCACCGACAAGGCGACGGCCGACAAGATCCCGCTGATCACCGCCGGCTATGGCCGCAGCGAGTCGCAGGATGGCTCGGTGTTCACCTGGAACTTCCCGCTGCTGGGCACCTACTGGGTCGGTGCGGACGTTGCCATCCAGCACGTCGCCAAGGAGATGGGTGGGCTGGACAATCTCAAGGGCAAGAAGATTGCGCTCGTCTATCACGACAGCCCCTTCGGCAAGGAGCCGATCCCGGTGCTGCAGGAGCGTGCCAAGATGCACGGCTTCGATCTGCAACTCCTGCCGGTCGCCCACCCGGGCGTGGAGCAGAAGGCCACCTGGCTGCAGATTCGCCGCGATCGTCCGGACCATGTGTTGCTGTGGGGCTGGGGCGTGATGAACTCCACCGCAATCAAGGAAGCGCAGGCCACCGGCTATCCGCGTGAGAAGATGCTGGGTATCTGGTGGGCGGGCGCGGAACCGGACGTCAAGGACGTCGGTGCCGGTGCCAAGGGCTACAGCGCGCTTGCGCTGCAGCACGGCGCCGAGCCGAACAGCAAGGTCGTCAAGGACATGCTCGCCATGGTGCACGACAAGGGCCAGGGTACGGGTCCGAAGGATGAGGTTGGCTCCGTGCTGTACATGCGCGGCCTGATCTCGGCCATGCTGGGCGTGGAAGGCGTGCGCCAGGCGCAGGAGCGTTACGGCAAGGGCAAGGTCATGACCGGCGAGCAGGTGCGCTGGGGTCTGGAGAATCTCAACCTCGACCAGGGCAAGCTCGACGCCATGGGCTTCGCCGGCGTGATGCGCCCGGTGCAGACCTCCTGCACCGACCACATGGGTGCGTCGTGGGTGCGCGTGCACTCCTGGGACGGCAGCAAGTGGGCGTTCAGTTCCGACTGGTATCAGGCCGACGACAAGGTGCTGCGTCCGATGGTGCTCGAGGCGGCGAGCAAGTATGCGGCTGAGAAGGGCATCCAGCGCCGTACCGCGGAGCAGTGCGCGGAATAAGTCGAAACCGCGTTGAAACTGAGTTGAAACGTGCCTCCGCACCGCGTGGTGCGGAGGACTTTCCCTGGAATCGAACATGAACGCACCCAACCCAGCCTTCCTCAGCGTCAATAACATCGAGGTCATCTACAACCACGTCATCCTCGTGCTGAAGGGCGTGTCGCTTTCGGTGCAGGAGGGCAGCATCGTTGCGCTGCTGGGCGGCAACGGCGCGGGCAAGACCACCACCCTGCGTGCGGTCAGCAACCTGCTCAAGGGCGAACGCGGCGAGGTGACCAAGGGTTCGGTCGAATACAAGGGCGAGCGCGTCGAAGCGCTGACCCCCGCCGACCTCGTCAAGCGCGGCGTCGTGCAGGTCATGGAGGGCCGCCATTGTTTCGGCCACCTGACCATCGAGGAGAACCTGCGCACCGGCGCCTACACACGCACCGACGGCAAGGCCGCGGTCGAGGAGACGCTGGAGAAGGTCTACACCTATTTCCCCCGCCTGAAGACGCGCCGCAACAGCCAGGCAGCCTATACCTCGGGCGGTGAACAGCAGATGTGCGCGATCGGGCGCGCAATCATGGCCAAGCCGAAGCTGGTGCTGCTCGACGAACCTTCGATGGGTCTGGCGCCGCTGATCGTCGAAGAGGTGTTCGAGATCGTCAAGGATCTCAACACCAAGGAAAAGGTGAGCTTTCTGCTCGCCGAACAGAACACCATGGTCGCGCTTCGCTACGCCGATTTCGGCTACATCATGGAGAACGGCCGTATCGTCATGGAAGGCGCGGCGAGCGAGTTGTCCACCAACGAGGACGTCAAGGAGTTCTACCTCGGGCTCTCGGGTGAGGGGCGCAAGAGCTTCCGCGACATCAAGCATTACCGCCGCCGCAAGCGGTGGCTGAGTTGAGCCGGTGCAGGCCCGAATCCGAGACAACCACCTAGCGAGCAGGGATGCCGAGATGACTTTCCACGATGCGCGGGAAACCCGCGACCCCGAGATCCGCGAACGCGAGTTGCTGGCCCGGCTACCGGCGCAGATCGCACACGCACGTGCTGCAGCACCTGCCTTCGGGCGGCTGCTGGCCGACGTTGACCCGGACTCGGTCACCAGCCGCGCGGCGCTCGCTACACTGCCGGTCATCCGCAAGTCCGAACTCCTTGAACTGCAGAAGGGCGCACGCCCCTTTGGCGGGTTTGCGGCGATCGGCTGGGGCGCGGCCTGCCGGCGCGTGTTTGCCTCGCCCGGTCCGCTCTACGAACCCGAGGGTGCGCGACCCGACTACTACCGCCTGGCGCGTGCGTTGTTCGCCGCGGGTTTCCGTGCCGGCGATCTGGTGCACAACACCTTCTCCTACCACTTCACGCCCGCCGGATCGATGATGGAGACTGCCGCGCACGCCCTCGGCTGCACGGTTTTCCCGGCCGGCGTGGGGCAGACCGAGCAGCAGCTTGCGGCAATCGCCGACCTTCGGCCGAACGCATACGTGGGCACGCCATCCTTTCTGCGCATCCTGCTCGACAAGGCAGACGAATTGGGCGTTGCCGTATCCTTCACCAAGGCCTTCGTCTCGGGTGAAGCCTTTCCGCCCAGCGTGCGCGAAGCCTTCGCCGCGCGCGGGATCGAGGCCTGCCAAGCCTATGCTACCGCGGACATCGGCCTGATTGCCTATGAAACCCCTGCTCGCGAGGGCATGGTGGCGGATGAGGATATCCTGCTCGAGATCGTGCGTCCGGGCACGGGTGACCCGGTTGAGCCCGGCGAAGTGGGAGAGGTGGTTGTGACCACCTTCAATCCCGACTATCCGCTGATCCGGTTCGGCACCGGCGACCTGTCCGCCGTGCTGCCCGGCAGCTCACCCTGCGGCCGGACGAACGTACGCATCAAGGGATGGATGGGACGTGCCGACCAGACCACAAAGGTCAAGGGCATGTTCGTGCATCCCGGCCAGATCGCGCAGGTGGTGCGCCGCCACCCGGAGGTGACCCGTGCCCGCCTCGTGGTGGATAATCCGGGCCTCAACGACCGCATGACCCTGATGTGCGAGGCGGCTGGCGGTGGCAGCGAAGCGCTGGCCAGCGCCATCTCGGCCAGCATCCGCGAGGTCACCAAGCTGCGCGGCGAGGTCGCCTTCCTGCCATCGGGCGCACTTGCCAACGATGGCAAGGTCATCGACGACCTCAGGGTCTATCAGTAACGTCACGCGTGGCCGCCTCGGGCGGTTGCGCCCGGCGGCCACCGGGCGCGGTGGCCGTCCGTATTACCGGAGGCTGCATGCACGATCGCGAAACCGCGCCGCGCGCCCCGCTCGAGGGCGTGCGTATCCTGGATCTCACTCGTCTCCTGCCGGGGCCACTGGCGACCCAGCACCTTGGCGACTTCGGTGCCGAGGTGATCAAGGTCGAGGACACCGGCGCGGGCGACTACGCGCGCACGATGGGCGCGATGGGCGGTGAAACGAGCTGGTTCTACCAGATCGTCAATCGCAACAAGCAGAGCCTGCGTCTGGACCTCAAGCACCCCGAGGGGCGCGATCTTTTCCTGCGCCTCGTGGAGTGCGCGGACGTCGTCGTCGAGGGTTTTCGCCCCGGCGTGATGGCGCGCCTGGGCCTGGGCTACGATGTGCTTGCCGCGCGCAATCCTCGTCTGGTGCTGTGCAGTATCACTGGCTACGGCCAGACCGGCCCGTATGCGGCACGTGCGGGCCACGACATCAATTACCTCGGCTACGCGGGCGTGCTGGACCAGATCGGCCTGGCCGGCAGCGCGCCGGCGCTCTCCAACGTTCAGGTAGGCGATCTGCTCGGTGGAACCATGAGCGCCGCGATGGGCATCATGGTCGCGCTCTTCGCCGCACAGCGAAGCGGCAGCGGGCGCCATGTGGACGTCTCGATGACCGATGCCAGCTTCGCCCATGCGATTTTCCCGCTCACCGAGGTGCTCGCCCACGGGCGGGTCAGGCCGCGCGGCGAAGCGCTGCTCAGTGGTGGCGTACCGTGCTACGGCGTCTATGAAACCGCAGACGGCCGCCACATGGCGGTGGGGGCGCTGGAAGAGAAGTTCTGGAAGCTGCTGTGCAGCACGCTGGGGCGCCCGGACCTCGAGCCGGGGCACCTTGCCGAGGGTGAGGCGGGTGCGCGGGTGCGGAGTGCGCTCGCGGAGATCTTCCGCAGCCGCAGCCAGCGCGAATGGATCGCCGTGTTCGATGCGGTGGATTGCTGCGTGACGCCCGTGTTGCGCCTGGAGGAGAGTCTGGAAAACGAGCAGCTCAGGGCGCGGGGCATGGTCATGGAGGTCGACGGGGTACGCCAGTTCGGCCCTCTGCTGCAAATGCAGCCGACGGCTGCGCAAGAAGCGCGTCCGGCGCCGGCGCGCGTGGGGATGCACAGCGCGCAGATTCTCGCGGCACTCGGCCTGTCCGATGCGGAGATCGCTCGCCTGCAGGCGCAAGGGGTCGTCTGAGGCAGGGTGCGGCGTCCTCTGGATGTCGCCGAGATCGGGCATTCGCCGCGGGGGCGGATGCCCTCGCGGTCACTTGTCCGGTGCGGTCTTGCGTCGCGTTCCACGTGCGCCGCTCTTGGCGCTGCCGTCCTCGGGCGTGGTGGCCTGTTCTGCGGTGGGAGCGCCGGTCATCATGCTCCACGGCCACATCGACGCTGCAGCGGCAAAGGGGTTGCCCTCGGTCTCCCCACCCGACTCGCCTGCGGCCTGTTGGCTCATGGCCTTGACCGCAGCGAGTGCGGCGCGCTGCATCTCGAGCCCCTGGATGCTCATCTGCAACATGTTGAGGTTCATCTTCAGCCAGCCTTCGACTGCGCGCATGTCCTTGATGCGCTTGTCGAGTTCATCGACATCCAGGGTCGGGGTGACCATGCCGGGCAGCGAGAAACCCATCTGGCCCCACATGCCCCGGACGAATTCGAGGGGGTCTTGTGCGTTCTGGTCCTGAGACATGGTCTGCGCTCCGCTCGGTAATGGACTGATGCGTTCATATTAACCGAAGCGAGGCGGCCGGTGACGCGCCCCGATGCGCAGCGGGGCGCGTCAGCTCACGCCGACCAGGCGGTGGATGAGGGCCCGCAGCCGGGCAGGGCGAGCGGGTTTGTGAAGGACGTGGGCTCCGGCGGCATGGACGCGCTCCAGTGTTTCGGGCGCGGTGTCGCCACTCACCAGGATCGCGGGCATCCGGCTCAGGCCGGGCACGGCGCGGGCTTCGTCCATGAGTGCGAGCCCGTCACGTTCGCCGCGCAGGCGCAGATCGGTGACGAGGATGTCGGGTACGACCCCCTTACGCAGCCACCCCATCGCCTCCTCGGCATCCTGAGCCGGATGCACGTCGCAGCCCCACGTGGTGAGCAGACGGCTCATGGCGTCGAGTGCGAGCGGATCGTCATCGACCGCGAGCACCTGGAGCCCATCGAAGTTGCCCATCGCCCGCGCTTCCTGATCGATCTCGACCTGTTTCGGCTGTGCCGCGGCCTGAAGCTCGATCGCAAACACGGAGCCTCGGCCGGGGGCCGAGCGAAGCGAGAGTTCGAGTCCGAGCAGGTCGACCAGGCGGCGCACGATCGCCAGCCCGAGGCCCATGCCCTTGTCCCGCGCTCGTTCGGCATTCTCGAGCTGGACGAACTCGTGGAAGATGATCTGCTGTGCGTCCTCATGGATGCCGATGCCGCTGTCGCGTACCTCCACGCGCCAGTTCTGTCCGCGCCGCCGGCAGGCGAGCAGGACGGTTCCGGAGGGGGTGTAACGGACGGCGTTGCCGAGAAGGTTGTCCACGATCCGTTCGAACAGCTGAGGGTCGGTGAGCGCCCAGCAGGGCGGGCAGTGCAGGCGGAGCGCCAGACCATGCTCGGCGGCGTCGGCTGCGTGCCGGGCGAGCATGTGTTCGAGCTTACCCCGCAGGTCGAAGGCCACCGGGCTCGGCGCCAGGACGCCGGCGTCGAGGCGCGAAATGTCGAGCAAGCTGTCGAGCAGCCCCTCCATCGCCTCGGTCGAGGCGACCAGCCTTTCGGTGATCTGGCGGCTGCGCGCGTCCAGATCCTGCTGTGCGAGTTGGGATAGAAACAGTCCGAGGGCGTGCAGGGGCTGTCGCAGGTCGTGGCTTGCTGCGGCGAGGAAGCGGGATTTCGCCAGACTTGCGCGCTCGGCTTCCTCTGTCCGTGCGCGCAACGCCAGCGTGGCCTCATCGATGCGGCGGCTCATGAGTGCGCGAGCGTCGGCAAGTCGTGCAGCCATTTCGTTCACGCCTTCGGCCAAGGCACGCAGACTGCCTCCGCCGCTGGGGGCCACGCGCTGATCAAGCTCGCCGCGGCCGATGCGCTGCACCGTGTCGGCAACCGCACGGATCGGTCCGCTGACGCTGCGACTCATGCGCCGTGCCAGCAACAGGCTGCCGAGGGCGACGACCAGCATCCAGCCCGCAGCGATGCGCAGCAGTTCAGCGTGACGGGCACGCAGGCGCTCGAGTGAGACGTCGACCAGCACCAGACCTGGCGTCCTGTGTCTTGTGGTCGCGGCGGAAGGGTGCTCGAAGGCGTCCTCTATCGGCAACTCGCTGGCGCGGATCGGCTCCACGATGCGCAGCCAGCGTTCGCCGGCGACCGTCTGCGCGCGATCCGGCGCGACAACTGGCGGCGCCGGCATCGAGGGTGCAAGCTGGCCCGCGCTGGCAAGGATGGCGCCCTCGGCACCGACGATCGCCACCGCTGCGATATCGTCCTCCTGCAGCAGTGCCTCGGACATCTGCTGCAGGCGCAGGCGGTCACCGGAAAAGAGCGGAAACTCGCTCGCGATCGCGAGCTGTCGCGCATGGGCGTGCGCGCGTGCGCGGAGTGCCTCGTCCAGGTCTGCGAGACGCAGGCCGGTGTGGGTTGCCGTCATCAGTGTCGCGAGCACCAGCATCGGGACGAAGGCAACGAAGGTGACCCGTGCACGGATGCCCCAGCGGCCGATCATCGTTGGCCGTCCTCGGTCTGCATCAGTGCGCGGGTGAGCGTCTCCGCTGGCTGCAGCTGGAGTCCGAGTGCGCGTGCGACGGTGGTGTTGACGCCAACCTCGAATAGCCGCGGTGCTGCCGGAGGCGGCATGGGGTCGCCAGCCAGCAGGCGCGCCGCGAGCCCGGCGGCCTCGTGCCCGGCCTGCGTGGCACTTGTGTACAGGCCCAGCACGGCTCCGGCGCGGACATAGGCGGCGGAATGGCCCAGCACCGGCGAGCGCAGCCGGTAGGCAGTCATAAGGATGTTCTGCACTGTGTAGCGGTTGAACACCGTGGTGTCGGGCAGGCTCACGAGCACGGCCGGCGCCTGCAGCGCCTTCTGCAGCCCGGGGTAGAGTTCGTCTTCACTACGCACGAGCGCAGTGCGCACGCTAAGGCCCTCCGTGCTGGCGGCAGCGGTCAGCGCCCTTGCGTGTGCCGTGCTCGCGGTGCCGTAGAGGGTGGCGATACGCGTGTGTGCGGGGAGGGCCATGCGCAGCAGGGCGACCTGGCGGGCTGCGGGCTGATCCAGCACGATTGCCGTGAATGGGCCGGAGCCAGCGCCGCGCTCGAGGCCTTCGAGGGCGTTGCGCGACAGCAGCGCATGCAGGATGGGTGCCGTGGATCCCGCGCGTGCGGCGTTGGTGGCCGCTTCGCTCCCGAGCGTCACGACAAGCGCCGCCGTGTCGAGCTCGTCGCGCTCGACCTCGCCGCCTTCCCGTACCGCGACGGTGTGTTGTGGAGCGATGTCCTGCAGCCGTGCGCTGAAGGCGCGCACCGCTTCCTGATGCACCGGGTCTTCGCCCTGCGCGAGCACGAGCACCGGAGCTTGCGCAACGGCCGCCGTCACCTGCATCAGTCCGGCGGCAAGCACGCACAGCAGGCGTGACACGCGGGTCATGCCGTCACGACCCGCGTGCACCGGCTCCGGTCGATGCGGGGGAACGGGCTGTGGCGATCGGGGTGGCGGGGCATGTGCGGCAATCGTGGGTGGCCGGGTTGCGGACCGGCGCTGGGCGAGCGGGCGGATGGAAGGAACAGGGGGCCGATTCTCGCCGCTTTTTCCGGAATGGAATAGAGGGGGTTAGCCCGTGTCGTGATATGTTGGACGCGTCACCGAATCGGCAATGGGTACGACTGGAGGGCTATGACCAGGATTCTGATCATCGAGGACCACGCGCTTGTGCGCGAGGCCATGGCCCAGCGCGTGGCCCATGTCGAGGCCGGCATGGAGTGCATCGAGGCCGGCAGCGCCGATGAGGCACTTGCGCTGCTGGAGCGCGGGGAAGACGTCGATCTGGCGATCATCGATCTGATGTTGCCCGGCATGAACGGCTTTTCGCTGCTGTCGATCTTTGCCAAGCGCTTTCCGGACATCCCGGCGATCGTGGTCTCGGCCATGGATGACGAGGCATCGGTCCGGCGTGCGCTCAAGGCCGGAGCGTCTGGCTTCGTGTCCAAGGCCAGCTCGGGCGAGGTGCTGGCCCAGGCGGTGCGCGAAGCGCTCGACGGCGGCATGCCGACGCCCTGCGGCACGGGGGGCCGTCCATCGTCCGCGCGGGGCCTGACGCCCGCGGAGCGTTTTGGCCTGACGGCGGCGCAAGGGCGCGTGCTCGAATTGCTCGTGGGCGGGCGCAGCAACCGTGAGATCGCAGAGCTGCTTGGCTTGAGCGAAGGTACGGTCAAGGTCCACATGACCGCGATCTACCGTGCGCTCGGCGTGGGCAGTCGGTCGCAGGCGCTGGTGGCGCTCGCTCGCAGCGGCGCGACGCTCTGAGGTGCTTTCTGCGGCGGATTGGAGCCCGTCGTGGGCGCCGGGTCGTACCTCAGTGCGGGCGGCGGGCGCCGTGGCTCAGGCGCAGCGGCATTTCGGCAGCGGGCAGGCGCTCGCCTTCGGCATCCCGCTCGTCCTCCGCATACGTGTCGGCGAAGTCGATTTCCAGCACTTCAAGTACTTGGCGCGCGAGTGCGCGGCATGCATTTGCAAGCGGCGTTGGCAACTGCTCGGGAACCTGCTTCTGCAGCAGCAGCTTCGAAGAGGACAAGGCATTGACCGGGCGCAGGATGCGATGGCGGTAGGCCCCGAGCAACTGCGCGACGGTGCGGTCGGCGGCCTCGCGCTGCCAGGCGTTGTGCGGCCATTGGGTGGGAATGGCGTAGGCGCGGGGGAACATCTCCAGGTCGCGCAGCACGGTACGGATGTCTTCGTGCGACTCGCGGAATGGCAGCAGCACGATGTCCGATAGGGCGTAGAGCTTTCGGTCCATCTCGGTCCGGTTGCCGCCGCCGTCGATGACGCCGATCCAGTTGTCGAGCGTGCGCAGTTTGTCGACGACTTTGGTGAGTGCGTCACGCGTGCGGGCGTCGGCGATCACATAGCGTCGCCCTCCCGGGGTCAGCGGCTCGCGCGAAGTGTCGGTGAGCACGCACGCGGCGCGCTGTCCGAGCAGGCCCAGACCCTGGCACAGCATGTGCGAGAGCGTGGTCTTGCCTGTTCCACCTTTGTTGCCGATTACGCAGATGATCTCCGCCATGTCGCTACATTCCTTTGCCAGCTGACCGTTTCATGCTGTGCATTATCCGGTCTGGGCGGAATGCGCAAGCGGCGGAAAAGCGGCGTTTCAGTGCGTCATTTCACCGCTTCGATGCCGTTGCGCCGGACCGATGCGGTACACGAACAGCCGCGTATTGCGGCGGTCGGCGACCTCGATCACTTCATCGGGCTCGCGGCCGGGTACCTGGAAGCTGTTGCTCACCAGAAGGCTGCCGCTCCGCATCCCCTTGCAGGCCTTCTCCCACACCCGGGGCATGGGGACGGGCGACAGGAAAGCGTAGACGAGATCGTAGCCGGACCAGTCGTGCGCAAAGAAATCGCCGCGCAGGAGCGCGAGATTGGCCTGCTTGCCGGCGAGCAGGCGGCCGATGAGCCAGGCGGCCGGCGCCAGTTCGATGCCGGTGAACGCGCAGTCGGGACGGCTGGATGCAAGCGGACGCAGCAGGGAGCCGGTTCCTGCGCCGATGTCGAGCACCTTCGCGGCCCCCGGCGGGATCAGGCCAGCTACCGCAGCGGCGGTCTGGCGGTTGCTGAGATAGAGCGGAACCTGGGTTCGGTAGCTGCTCCAGTACACCAGCGCCAGCATCAGGAAGGCCGCGAGAAACCACTCCGGGCGCAGCCCCAGGCCGAGCACCCCCACCACTGCAGGCAGAAATGCGAGATGAATCGGCAGCCACCAGCGCGCGCTGCGCAGTGCGGCTGAGGCGGCACATGCGAGCAGGGCCTGCGTTGCAACCAGCGCCCAGAGGCCGGTCACCGCGCCCACGCGCGCAAGCGCGAGGGCTCCGGCGAGGCCAATGATCTGGGCGAGAAGGGCTTTGAGGGCTGGAGGCATGGTGGGCAGAGGGCGCGAACTGGGCGCTCATGATAGCGCCCCGTGCGGTGTGTGCCGCCAGCGTGACAGCAGCGTGCTCCGTTGCCTGGCCGCAGTCTTCATGGCTTGTGCCTTGACGTGTCCGAAGCCGCGGATGGTCTCCGGCAGTCTGGCGATCTCGAGTGCCAACGGCAGGCGATCGTCGCTCAGCGTGTCCAGCATTTCGGCAATGTCGGCTTCGTAGTCGGCGATCAGGGCGCGCTCGGCGCGGCGTTCGGCAGTGTGGCCGAAGAGGTCCCAGCGCGTCCCGCGCAAACCCTTGAGGCGGGCGAGCAGGCGGAAGATCCGCATCATGCCCGGGCCGAAGGCCCTCTTGGCGACGTGTCCCGTATTCGGATCCGGGCGTGCGAGCAAGGGCGCGGCGAGATGGAAACGCACGCTGTAATCGCCCTCGAAGCTCGCCTCGACCTGCGCCCAGAACGCAGGGTCGGTATAGAGCCGTGCCACTTCATACTCATCCTTGTAGGCGAGCAGCTTGAAGTAGTTGTGTGCGACGGCTTCAGCGAGTCGGGTGCTGCCGGTGCCCGCCTGCCGGGCTTCGATATCGCGTACGCGCTCGACCAGGCTGCGGTAGCGGGCAGCGTACGCGGCGTCCTGGTAGGCGGTGAGCATCTCGACGCGGCGTGCGACGAGTGCGTCCAGTCCAGGCCGTTGGGCCGGGCGCTGGGGGGCGGGCCGGGCGTGGCTTTCCGCTGCAGCGAGGTCGTGCGCTGCCCGGCGTCCCCACAGGAAGGCCTGGCGGTTCATCTCGATCGCAACGCCGTTGAGTTCGATGGCCTGCATCAATGCGGCCTCCGATACGGGCACCATGCCCTGCTGCCAGGCAAAACCGAGCAGGAAGAGGTTGGTGGCGATGCCGTCGCCGAGCAGCCGGGTGGCCAGCGTCTGTGCATCCACAAAGCGCAGAGGCGCGCCCTGTGCTGCAAGGTCCTGCACCCCGAGCGCCTCCGCGATGGTCTTGCGCATGCGCTCGAGTGGAAACTGCCAGTCGGGGTCGCGGGCGAACGCCGAAGTCGGGGTTTCGGCGAGGTTGATGACGGCACGCGTGTGTCCCGCGGCCATCTTGGCCAGCGCCTCGATGCTGGCGCTGACGATAAGATCGCCGCCGATTACGGCATTCGCCTCCCCGGCGGCGATCCGTACTGCGTGCAGATCCTCAGGGCGGTCGGCGATGCGGATGTGGCTGTATACCGACCCACCCTTCTGCGCCAGGCCGGTCATGTCGAGCACGGTGACCCCTTTGCCGTCGAGGTGGGCCGCCATGCCGATCAGGGCACCGATGGTAATCACGCCGGTGCCGCCGACCCCGGTGACCAGAATGCCGAAGGGCTGTGTCGTGGCGGGCAGCGCCGGTGCCGGCGGAGATCCGAAGTGACGATCGTCGCCGGCCAGTGCCTTGCCCTTGCGCAACCGCCCGCCCTCGATGGTGATGAAGCTCGGACAGAAGCCCTTGAGGCAGGTGTAATCCTTGTTGCACGAGGACTGGTCGATCTGGCGCTTGCGGCCGAACTCCGTCTCTACCGGCAGGATCGACATGCAGTTCGACTGCACGCCACAATCGCCGCAGCCCTCGCACACCGCCTCGTTGATGAAGACGCGGCGTGCCGGGTCTGGAAAGGTGCCGCGCTTGCGGCGCCTGCGTTTCTCGGCGGCGCAGGTCTGGTCGTAGATCAGCGCGGTTACGCCGCCGGATTCGTGCAACTCGCGCTGGATGGCGTCGAGTTCGTCGCGGTGGCGGATCGGAACGTGCGGGATGTCGGCCGGGCCGTAGGCACGATCGGTGCCGTCGGTGACGACGACGATGTTGTGCACACCCTCGGCGTGCAACTGGCGCACGATGGTGGGCACGTCGAGCGGCCCGTCGTGAGGTTGGCCGCCGGTCATGGCGACTGCGTCGTTGTAGAGGATCTTGTATGTGATGTTCACCTTCGCCGCCACCGCCTGGCGGATTGCCATCAACCCGGAGTGGAAGTAGGTGCCGTCCCCCAGGTTGGCGAAGATGTGCTTCTCGCGCGTGAAGGGGGCCTGCCCCACCCAGGGCACGCCCTCGCCGCCCATGTGGGTGAACGTGGAGGTGCGCCGCTCCGGCATCCAGGTGACCATGTAATGGCAGCCGATGCCCGCCACTGCGCGGCTGCCCTCGGGCACATGCGTGGAGGTGTTGTGCGGGCAGCCTGAGCAGAAGGTCGGGACCCGGTCTGTGCTGAAGTCGCGTTGTTCGAGTGCGGCCTCCTTGGCCTCCAGGAAGGCGAGGCGGGCGCGGATGCGATCGGAGGTGAAGAAGCGGTCGATGCGCGCGGCGACCACGCGCGCAATCATCGCCGGGGTGAGTTCGCCGGCCGCGGGCAGCAGCCATTCGCCGTGATCCACGGTGCCGTCGGCGCGGACGATGCGCGCCCATTCGCCCTTCTCGTCGAATTTGCCGATGACGCGCGGACGCACGTCCTCACACCAGTTGTAAAGCTCCTCCTTGAGCTGGTATTCGAGCAACTGGCGCTTCTCCTCAACCACCAGGATTTCGTCCAGCCCCGAGGCGAAATGGCGCACGCCGTCGGCTTCGAGCGGCCACACCATACCCACCTTGTACAGGCGTATCCCGATCTCGGCGGCGAGCGTGTCGTCGATGCCAAGGTCGTCGAAGGCCTGTCGCACATCGAGATAGCTCTTGCCGCAGGTGATGATCCCGAGACGCGGGGAAGGGGCGTCGATGACGATGCGGTTCAGCCCGTTCGCGCGCGCATAGGCAAGCGCGGCGTAGAGCTTGTAGTGCAGCAGGCGCTTTTCCTGCACCAGCGGCGGATCGGGCCAGCGGATGTTGAGTCCGTCCGCAGGCAACGCGAAATCGGACGGAATCACCACCTGCACGCGATTCGGGTCCACCTCGACCGAGGCTGAGGTTTCGACCGTGTCCGCAAGCGCCTTGAACGCCACCCAGCACCCCGAGTAGCGCGAAAGCGCATAGCCGTGTACGCCGAAGTCGATGTACTCCTGCACGCCTGCCGGTGCCAGCACCGGCATCATCATCGACTTGAAGAAGTGATCTGTCTGGTGAGGAAGTGTCGAAGATTTGGCCGCATGGTCGTCGCCTGCCACCACCACTACGCCGCCGTAGCGCGAACTGCCGGCCGCGTTTGCGTGGCGAAACACGTCACCACAGCGGTCTACTCCCGGCCCCTTGCCATACCAGAGCGCGAACACGCCTTGGTACTCGGCCTGGGCGCTCAGGCTCACCTGTTGCGTACCCCAGACCGCGGTGGCGGCCAGGTCCTCGTTGACGCCCGGCTGGAACACGATGTGGCGCGACTGCAGGTGCTGGCGTGCCTTCCAAAGCGTCTGATCGAGTCCGCCCAGCGGTGAGCCGCGGTAGCCGGAGACGAAGCCCGCGGTATTGAGGCCCGCGGCCTCGTCGCGCGCCTTCTGGATCAGCAACAGGCGAACCAGTGCCTGATAGCCGGTGAGGTAGACGCGGCCCGAAGCCAGCGTGTACTTGTCTTCCAGGCTCGGGGCGTGTGCCTGCCTGCGGGGCTCCGCTTCCGTCATGGTCTTTTCCTCCATGCCCAAGATAGTGCTCCGGGTGCTGCGCAGCGCCCCGTGGCGGCCTTGTGGGCCACCGCCGGGCGTTGCGTCGATGAAGCCTAGGCGCACGCAGGCGCGCCCTCAATCAATGAATACCCTGAACCGCCGCTCGGCAAGCTCACCCTGGATCACAGGGCAGAGCGCAACTGCGTGCGCAGGGCACGACCCATCGAACCCTTCCGTTGCCGAGCGAAATTCTGTGCAAAAAGATTGTTGGCAACAAATAGAACTGTCCGGTGTTGTAGCAAATGAATTGTCCGCTCGGTTATGCGAGGTGGGAAGCCTGCAAAGGGCGTAGCCCGAAGCAG